>NZ_APGP01000053.1:0-102650 GCF_000404025.1 Caldicellulosiruptor sp. F32 | reverse complement strand
AAGGTGTTGAATTGGATTTCTCAAAATTGATCGGTGCTTGGTGAAGACATATTTACCGCCTATTTATTACAAAGCAAAGAATAAAAGGTATCAGCTTTTTTAAATATATCCTCTCTCTCTCAATGTATTTTTGATTTTCTCAAAATATCTTGCGATTTCTTTAAATTTCGCTATCTAAACAAATAATTTTGTTCTTGATATTGTTATTATTGTTTTATTTTACCATGTCCGGCTTAGACTCAGCCTCTATATTGTATTTATATTGTTATTCTACCATATTGCGGCGGGTTTCTAACCACTAAAACCATGGTGTTTACCCTCTCATGTCTCTCAGGGTCTTTTCTCACTTGCCCTCAATTCCCTCGTCCCATCTACCATATTTCTTAACCATCAATCCATTTCCTAAGATGTGAACAAAGGGAGTTAAAATAAAATTGTGTCTACTGTATAATTAGTATTGAAATAATTACCAAAGGGGGTTCACGATTATGGGAAAAAATGAAATTTATGAGACCGCTAAAAATATGGCTATCGAACAAGTGCTAAATATGTATTGCTTTCTGTGATGATCCTACTCGCCCAGCACTAAAACAGCTAAAAGTAAAACTTGCTCGATTACTTTATGTTATCAGAAAGAACTGTTTACCTTGCTAAAAACGAAAACGATAAAGGCAATGGCTTCTATGAGAGAAAACTTGCAACACCTGCCTTGTGTCTTGAAATTTCTGTTCCAATAGAGTTGATGGCTCAACTACTTCCCTTCTGATGTCACAAGTATATCAATGGTTGTTCTTGAGCGTTCACTTGTTCGGACTTTGAAAGCTTTGAATTTTCCGTATTCCGAAAATGACTCACTAAAAAATCAAAGAAAGTTCTCAAAAATGAGCTTCAGTTATTCAAACAAAGAGAACTACCAACAAGTGCTTTTGCTTTTTTTTTCATCGATGGCTATTCAAAAGTGAAGTTAAGGATAATTCTAAGATAAAACTTGCTACTTGCAATGCCAGCCTTGGTATCGACTCAAGAAAGGTAAAAAAGACATTTTCGGTGTCTACACTTTCTTCGTCAAGGAAAACGAGGCTGATTGGATGAAAGTTTTTGACGACTGAATTACGAGTAAGATAAATTGATTTTTTATTATAAACTTAAGAAAATTGAAGAAATTTTAAGCTATTTAAAGAAAAGTACATTCTGAGCTCAAAATTTAGTTGAAAATAGTCTAAAAAAAACGGGATTGACAGTGTGAAGATATATAAGATAAAATTTGCTTAGAAATTCCAAGAAAAAGTTTACAGAAAGAATATTTTGAGAATAAAATACCCCAAATAAGAGAATAAAGAAACTGAGATATAAAAAAACAAGTTAGATGAAGAAATGATAAGAAGATACTATTGTGTAAAGTAGCATAACAGATTGTGCTCAAAGAGATATGGCAACAATTTGTTTTGAGTATGGATAAGGAAATATCAATTACATAAATAAGAAGTGTAACAGGGACAGATAGGTTTAGAGGAACTGGCATATGATGTTTGAAAGAGTTTTAGAAAATGGAGATTGAAGTTAGGGAAATAAGCAACAGCCTTTCATCAGCCGGCTGAGAAGGGTTGTGATAAACATCAAAACAAGAGAAGGAGATGAGAAAATGATAGTTACTAAAAAAGTTAAAAGATACGTTACCTTAAGTTTGATTTTAACTTTATTTTTGAGTTTTTTTAATTGTGTTAAAGTAAATGCATATTACTCCTCTGGCGGAGCTGTAAATTATGCAGATACATGGGCGTTAAGGAGATGTATTATTTTATGATTGGGATTCTGATGGAACATATGATCATTCTGCTATTGTAGTGGTTTATGCCAGAGACCCTGATTCTGGGATAAACGGTGTTTTGCAAGATCAACACACAACAGATAGAAAATGGGCAATATGGCATTTAAAGCCATATAATCTTAATCCTCTGTCTACAATCATAAGTGCTGTTAGACCACAATAAGATGGGGAGGTCAAATTTTATGAAAAAGAGAAAATTATTTGTATTAGGTTTATTGGTACTTATTACAATAGTTGCAGCTATAATTGGTTATAATGCAGAAAGTATTCAGCAATTGAATAATGAGGAGGGAATAAAAGGAGTGGTGAAGAGTGCACTAAATATTTATAGTAAAAGTGTGTATCCATCAGAGTATACAAAATCACCAGATATTAAAATTCCTTCACAGCTTATGGAAAAAAAGATAAATGAAATTACCCAGGAATGTGAGAAATATTACAGTGCAAAGTCAGGAATTTTAGCAAATAAAATAAAAGTTTTTCAAACGGCTGTTTTAGGAGAAGCTTATTCACCCTCAGATATAAGGACTGTTGAATGGAAAATAAATGATATAAAATTTTTAGAAACAAGGATTGAAGGTGATACAGCAACAGTAATAGCAGATGTATATTGCGAAAACAAAATGGTTGCGTTGATTCCAATTGATAATAAAATAAATGGAAGCATAAAGCCTGAAGAAATGACAATAGAATATCAGAAAAGGCTGTATGAAGAAACGCAACAACTTCCCAAAAAATTGGTGACATATAATCCAAAAGGTGTAATAAGATATTATTTTAACTTATCAAAAGAAAACGGAAAATGGAAAATTACTTCAGAAAACTTCAGTTATCTACCAGGTTATGAGCCTTAATTTTATTTAAACTTCCATTTTGTTGTAGAAAAAGTTTCTATTTAATGTATGTTATAAGTTTGTGTTAAAATTCAGGCTTCCTTTGGTGATAAAAAGAAAAAAGAAATGATTAAAAAGTTTCTATTAATCTAGCTCTTTGTCAAAAGAGAGGTTGATATTTAGAATGTTCACCCCAACTTTTGACAAAGAGCCTTTATCTTCTATTTTACCTGCAAATCCCCTTCAATAAGAATAGACAAAATTTGGTCAATCTCAGCAAATGCCAAGGCTATGCAAGAGTCAGCAGCGCCATAGTAAAGATAGATTTGATTATCTTCAACAATTGCACCGCAGGTAAACACAACATTGTTCACATCACCAATTCTTTCGTATACCTCTTGCGGGGATAAGAGCCACTCAGGACATCTTTTCTTGACTTTTGCCGGATTTTCTAAATCCAAAAGCGCAGCACCAAGCCTGTAAATTGGTCCTGATGGCATCATTTTAACACCGTGATAGATTATGAGCCAGCCCTCTTGAGTTTTTATTGGTACAGCTCCTGCACCGACTTTAAAGCCGTCCCACCACGGGCCTCCTTTTTCAACAAGCACAACCTCATGGTTTCCCCAGTGAATTAAGTCTGTCGAATATGCAATCCAGATGTGTTCAATATCACCTGCAACAGGTCGGTGCAGCATTGCATATTTTCCGTTTATCTTTTCAGGGAACAAAACCGCATCTTTGTTATTTGGGGGACAAATAAGCCCTAATTTTTCTACCTTTTTGAAGTTTTTAGTTCTTGCAAGAGCAACAGCAGGACCATAACGGGAGTATGCAGTATAGGTTATATAGTAATAGTCATCTTCAGGAATATAGGTTATTCGTGGGTCTTCGCACCCAAACTCTTCGTATATGAAGACTGTTGGTTGAGGATATATGAGGGGTGACTTTTCAATCTTCCAGTTGGTCTTTCCATCACTACTTCGAGCAACAGTTAAATGTGATTTTCCTTGTCTGTCTTCAACTCTCAAAAGTAATAAGTACTCGTTCTTATATTTTATTGCACCAGCGTTAAACACTGCATTTGCAGAATATGGTATATCATATACTGTGATTATTGGATTTCCACTGTAGCGCGTAAATATATCCTTTTTTGCAAAGACCTTCTTCATGTAAAATCCCCCCACAATGATTTATCTATACAATGAAATATACCACATTTTCTGTTGAATCATTACAAAAAAATTATTAAAATATTTTTAAAAAACTGTCAAGGACAAAGAAAAACAAAAATTTAGCGGGGTGATTTTTGAAAATGAAGTCATATAGAAAAGAACTCTGGTTTGAAATTCCAACAAGAAGGGCTTTTGTGAACATCACAGATACACTACAAAAGTGTGTGGACGAAAGTGGTATAAAAGAAGGACTTTTACTTTGCAATGCCATGCACATAACTGCAAGCGTGTTTGTGAACGACGATGAGCCAGGTCTTCATAAAGATTTTGAAATCTGGCTTGAAAAGCTGGCACCTGAAAAACCATATTCTCAGTATCACCACAACGTCGGTGAGGACAATGCTGATGCACACCTAAAAAGGACAATCATGGGCAGGGAAGTTGTTGTTGCAATTACAAATGGTAAGCTTGATTTGGGTCCATGGGAGCAAATCTTCTATGGCGAGTTTGACGGTAAGAGAAAGAAAAGAGTGCTAGTTAAGATTATTGGCGAGTAATGCTGTAATTACTAATCTTGAGCAATGAATTTTTGATAACTAATTTGCAAGCAGAGGAGTGAAATTGAATGAGCTTATCCGCAAAAGTGACAGGGATTTTGTTGTTTATACTTACAATTGTTGACCCGATTTTATTACTGTTTTCATACTATGTCTTTGCAGGGTTAGGTGATTATCCAATTGTAAATATTCTTTTAGGGTATCTTATTGCGTTAGGACTAATTGGTATTCCAGCACTTTTTATAGGGAGATGGAATGCAAAGAGAGTAGAAGATGGCTCTGGATACAACTTACCATTTTTTTTAGCATGTGTTGTTTTTGTGGGAAACATACTTGCAGCAACTTTAGTGGGGATAGTTTCTTCAAAGATAAAACCAATGCCAGAGGAGCGTTTGCATTAAGATTTAGTGGAGCAATTGCTGTAAATATGGATATAGTTGCTCTTTTACTTTTTATTTATTCTAAAGTATTGTCTAAAAAGGAATTTGCAAAGAATATGGAAAAGACAAAGATTTCTATTTCTACAAAGCTTACAGTTTGAGTTTTATCTCTTACTCTCTGGATTGGTCCTTTATTGTTGAAATATATTACACTTAGAGTAAATCTTAATAACATTACAAAAATAAATCTTGCTTTAATAAGTATTTCTATTAACATAATTATTGCATTTGTTTTATGGGTAATAAATAAGAGTGTTTTATTGCCAGTTCCTGTACTTTCCAGATTGTTTTCAAGAGTATCGGAGGGTTATTTAATTACTGAAAAAATTAAATATTCTAATGATGAATTTGGCATCATTACCTACAAATTAATTGAGACTGTGAAATCAATAAAAAAACTTATAATCAGTGTAAAAAATGCAGTGGATAATTCTATAGAGATATTCGAACTAGCTCAAAAGCTATTTAGTAGATTAGAGAAGGATTCTTCGGAAAATGCGAAAATAATTGAAAAACAACAATCTGATATACAAAGAGTAGCAGCTTCGGTTGAGGAAATTAATGCTAGCATTGAGCAATTAGCTGCTCAAGCTCAGGACCTCAATAGTTTGGCGTCCACAGTGCTTTCAACTTCTAAAAACTTAGTGGATAAATCAGAGTTAGGACAAACAGCGGTTCAAATCATTTTAAAAACAAGCGAGAATCTTGTAGAAAGGTATGGTCAGTTGAGAGAAGGTGTAAAGCAATTAGCTCAAGCAACTCAGAACATCAGTGAGGTTGTTAAGTTTGTAAGACAAATTGCTGAAGAGACAAATTTGTTAGCCTTGAATGCTTCGATTGAGGCTACTAAGGCAGGAGAAAGCGGAAAAGGTTTTTCTGTTGTTGCTTATGAAATAAGGAAATTAGCTGAACAGACAAAAAATTCGACTACTAATATAAGTAGAACAATTTCAACTGTGAATTTGTATTCAAAACAATTTGAAGACCAGATAGAAGTTCTTTACCATGAAGTAGAAGAAAATAGGAAAAATATACTGAACTTTTAGGAATTTCTATCAATATGATTGAGAAAATAAGGGATTTAAATTCACTTGTTGATAGTCTGCTTGCTCATTCTGAAGAAGAAGCAGCTTCTGCTGAAGAAATGACTTCGGCAGCAACAGAAATAGCTGAAAGTATATTCAGAAATAAATGAGTTTTCACAAAAGATAATATCTTCTATAGAGCACAATCTTGATCATGTACGAGAACTATCAAAGCAGCTTTCTATTTTATCAACTTCAATGAATGAAATTCGAAAAATGATAGGAAAGTTTAAATATGAGTAATTATTTTTATTGACAATACCAATTTGTTTTGTTAATATAATTGAGGCAAATTTAAAAATTGAATAATGAAAAAATGATAAGGTTATCCTTATCAAGAGAGGTGGAGGGAAAAAGGCCCGATGAAGCCCGGCAACCGGCAAGGCTTTTTTAAAGCTTTGCAATGGTGCCAACTCCGTCAGAAAGCTTAAAAAGTTTATATATTTTAAGCTTTCTGAGAGATGAGGATAAAACTTTTTACAAGAAAGTTTTGCCTCTTCTTTTCAGAAGGGGCTTTAAATTTTATATAAAGTTTTAATTTTAAATGAGTTTCCATTTTACTTAAAAGGAGGTACAAAGAGCAGATGAGAAAGCTATTTACATCCGAGTCTGTAACAGAGGGTCATCCAGACAAAATTTGTGACCAAATTTCAGATGCTGTTTTAGATGCCATTTTAGAAAAAGACCCGTACGCAAGAGTTGCATGTGAGGTTGCAGTTACAACAGGGCTTGTTCTTGTGATGGGTGAGATAACAACAAAATGTTATGTGGACATACCAAAGATAGCAAGAGATACAATAAGAGAAATTGGGTATACACGTGCAAAATACGGGTTTGATGCTGACACATGTGCGGTGATAACATCAATTGATGAGCAGTCACCTGACATTGCAATGGGCGTTGACAAAGCATTAGAGGCAAAGCTTGGTGAGATGACAGATGATGAAATAGAGGCAATTGGTGCAGGCGACCAAGGGATGATGTTTGGGTTTGCGTGTGACGAGACACCTGTTTTGATGCCAATGCCAATCTATCTTGCTCACAAACTTGCAAGAAGGCTTGCATATGTCAGAAAAGGAGGTATTTTGCCATATTTGCGACCTGATGGCAAGACTCAGGTCACAGTTGAGTATGAAGATGACAGGCCAATAAGAGTGGATACAATTGTTGTTTCAACTCAGCACAGCCCAGAGGTTACACATGCCCAGATTGAAGCAGATGTGATTGAACATGTTATAAAGCCAATTATCCCAGAAGGTATGCTTGACAAGAACACAAAGATATATATAAACCCGACAGGAAGATTTGTAATTGGTGGTCCACAAGGCGACTCAGGACTTACAGGAAGAAAGATTATTGTTGACACCTACGGTGGCTATGCACGCCATGGTGGTGGAGCATTTTCTGGAAAAGATCCGACAAAGGTTGACAGGTCTGCAACATATGCAGCGAGGTATGTTGCAAAGAACATTGTTGCAGCAGGACTTGCTAAAAAGTGCGAGGTTCAACTTTCATATGCAATAGGTGTTGCAAGACCACTCTCAATCAGGGTGGATACATTTGGAACAGGAAAGATTGATGATGAAAAAATTGCCGAGATTGTAAAGAGAGTATTTGACCTAAGACCAGCTGCTATAATAAGAGACTTGGATTTAAGAAGACCGATTTACAAGAAGGTTGCTGCATATGGTCACTTTGGAAGAGAAGATTTGGACTTGCCATGGGAGAGAACTGATAAGGTAGACATAATCTTAAAAGAGGCTCAGAATATATAAGAAGTAGAGCTTGTGTTCTAACTTTTTGTGAGTTTTAATAATGTTTAATAGAGCATCTTTTTTAAAAGGATTATCAGGCTATTATGAATAAGAAGACTGAAGACGCAAGTCTTTCTCAGTATGTTTGGATAGTAGTAAAGTCACTATTTTTGATTTGCTTTTTAATTCTTATAGTATCTCTTTTTGTGATGTATTTTTCAATGCCGGATAAAATTGCACAGTATCTTACTATATTTTCAATGTTTGTAGGAATAGCATTGTGTGGATATGAGGCTGCTGAAATTAGCCCTACCAGAAAAAAAATAGCTGCATTTGTAGTTTCGCTTTTTGTTTCGATTATTTTGGTTGTGTTATCCATTGTTTTAAAAAGAAGTGTTAACATTTCAAAGTACCAATTATATTTAATAATCTTTGGTCCAATTTTGGGCTTTGGGATGGGCGCTTTGAATGCAGAGAAGAGCAGAAAACCTCGACCAAAAAGAAGGTAGAAAAACGCAGATATAAGCTATCCGTATCCCCTTTTGCAGCTGGCATAAGCAAAAGGGGATTTATTTTTGCCTTTACATCCAATTATGGTGTATAATTAACTCAAGGAAGAAATTAAACTTTTTGGGGGAAGACTTTATGAGGGAAAAAATTGCATATCTTATAAGCAGCATTTTTACAGTTCCAATGGTTGCACTGATTGTATTTACAATTATGTGGCTTGATGACAAGATGGCAAACTATGATGGAAATTTAAGCTATTATCTGAATTCAATTATCTTTTTCACAATCATACCCCTTTTAGCATATATTGTTGCAAGAATGGTCCCAAAGTTTAAAGCAGGTGGAAGAGAAAAAGAACGAAAACTTGCTTTTATCTTTGGGATAGTTGGATATATCTTAGGGAATTTGAGTTTGCTGACTATAGAAAAGCCTACAAAAGCAATGATAGGGCTTTACTTGTCATATCTCATATCAAGTTTAATCTTGGCCTTTATTAATAAGGTTTTAAAATTTAAAGCAAGTGGCCACGCTTGTGGTATAACTGGTCCAATTGTTGCAATCAACTTTATTGCTGGGCTAAAAATGTTATTTTTAGCTTTACTTATTCCGCTTGTTATGTGGTCAAGACTTATACTCAAAAGGCATGATATTAAACAGCTTATAGTTGGTGCTGCAACATCATTCTTTGTAACTTTGATAGTAATGATATGGATATTTTGACAATTAACATATTTTTAGACTACTTTTTTAAATTGAGGGGGCTTTTTTTGAGGGATGATTTTTCAAAAAAAACGATGGGTGCTAAAAGAGTGTGAGAATTTTGATGATTTTGACATCCAAATAGATGGTAGAAAAATAAGACCGCAAATAATCAAAGTTTTAAAAAACAGAGGAATTGTTCAAAAGGATGATATTGAAAAGTTTTTAGCTCCAGCAATCAAAAATCTTCACAATCCCTTTTTACTCAATGATATGAAAGAGGCGATAAATATTGTTCACAATGCTATTTTACACAAGAAAAGGGTATTAATTTACGGAGATTATGATTGTGATGGTGTAACAAGTACATATCTTCTTTATTCAAACTTGAAAAAGTTTTTGCCAACAAGTTACTATATTCCTAATAGATTCAAAGATGGATATGGACTCAACCTTGATATCTTAAAGAGATTAGAAGATACATTTGACATCTTAATAACAGTTGACACAGGAATAAGTGCTATTAATGAGATTGAATATCTAAAACAAAAAGGAAAAATAGTCATTGTCACAGACCACCATGAACCAAAAGATAAGCTACCAATAGCCGATGCCATTATAAATCCCAAGAGACGTGATAGTACATACCCTTTTAGGGATTTAGCAGGGGTTGGGGTTGCATTCAAGCTACTTCATGCACTAAAGCTTTCTGGGCTTGAAATTAAACTTTCTAAGTATCTTGACATTGTGGCAATTGGCACAATTGCAGACGTCATGCCACTTGTTGATGAAAACAGGATTTTTGCTAAGTTTGGTCTAAAACTTTTAAAGTATACGAGGAATATAGGACTGAAAAAACTTATAGAAGTTGCTGGACTTTCCTCAAAGGAAGAGCTAAAACCTTTCGATGTTTCATTTATCATAGGGCCAAGACTGAATGCGGCAGGCAGAATTTCGGATGCTAATTTAGCCATGTCGCTTCTTTTAAGTGACTCTTTAGTAGAAGCAGAAAAGATTGCAAGAAGGTTAGATGAGGAAAATAGAAAACGTCAGGAGATAGAAGAAAAAACTATCAAAGAGGCTCAAAAGATAATTACATTGAATAAAGATATCCTAAGGAAAAAGATTTTTGTGCTAAGCTCTCAAAGCTGGCACCCTGGTGTTGTTGGGATTGCTTCATCAAAGATAACAGAAAAGTATTACAGACCTTCGCTTCTGTTTACGTTCACAGATGAGGGAATTTTAAAAGGTTCTGGACGGTCAATAAAAGGTTTTAATCTGTTTGAGGCGTTGAAAAACTGCTCTGATATTCTTCTAAAGTTTGGTGGGCATGAACATGCAGCTGGGCTTTCGCTTGTAAGCGATAATTTTGACAAACTTGATGAGATTCTAAATGCTATTGCTCAGGAATATCATTTTATGATTTTCAAACCAGCTGTTGAAATTGACCTTGTTTTAAGCTTAAACGAGATTGATGATGAGTTAATTGACCAAGTTTATCTTTTAGAACCATTTGGTGTAGGGAATCCTGAGCCAACCTTTCTTATAAAGAACATTATTGTTGAAAATTTTAGATTCATGGGTGAGGACAATAAGTATTATAAATTCTTTACAGGAAATGGTACAAAGTATGATGTTGTATGTTTTTCAAACTTAGAAGATGAAGATGAGCTTGTTACAATGAAAAAGGTTGATATTGTTTGTAAGCTTGAAAAAAATATATTTAACTCTACAAGGCGAAATCAGTTTAATCTGATTGACATTTGTGAAAATATCAGTTTTGGTGTTATAAAAGACCTTTACAATAACTTAAAAACTGTGCGGCAAAAAGGATGTAGCTTTAAGAAATTTGAAATTGAGACATGTAATCTTTCTGAACTTGTTGACAAAAAATGTATCTTTACAGCTTTTTATCCTCATATTGTTTTAGATTTTTTAAAGTTTTTAAAAGATGAAGAGGTAGAAAATGATCTTTTTAAGTTTTTAGATAACCATGGCCGGATTGTGCAGCACCAGAGTTCATTAAAAGAGGTATATTTTGATGACATATTTGCACCGAGGATTGACAAGATAGAAAATATGAAAGAGGATTTTGATGTTATAGTTGCACTTGACATTCCTTCATATCAGCTTGTAAAAAATCTCTATCAAGATGCAAAAGTTTTGATTTTTGACTTAGACAAGAAATTTAAGGATTTTAATCTACAAATAAATGATGAGGTGGTCAATGTTTATAAAACACTTAGAGATTGTGAGTTTATCTCATACAATTTTTCGGGTATAAATGAATCAGACCCATTTAAAAGGGTTGTAAAACTTTTATTTATACTTTCAATGTTTGAAGAAAAAAATCTTCTTTGTTCAGAGGTTACACACGAAGGCGTGGAGGTAAAGGAGTTTTACAAGCTATCTGAGAAGGTAAACTTGAAACAGACATCAATCTACAAATTTTTCCAGATCATTAAAAAGGATGAAGGGGGAATTTGATGAATGTAAGCATTTATGATTTTATCTGGCTTGTGATAGCTCTTGCTTTTTTAATAGCTGATACCTTTATTGGTTTTGTCTTTTTTCCTATTTATATTTCAGCTTTTATAATTTTCATTTTAGATTTATTTGTAAACAATCTATTTGTAGAAGTTGGTCTATTTATTATTCTCAGCTTAGCAATCTTTTTGATATTTAAACCCAAGATTAGAAAATTTATGCAAAACATGCCAAAGATAGAAAACAGAAGCTTTGTAAACGTGGGAGAGGAATTTTTTGTTGAAGAGGTATCAGAAGATAGGTATTCTGGCAAAATAAAAAAGGACGGAATATTTTACAACATTTTCTGTGACAAAAAGTTAGGAAAAGGTGACAGAGTAAAGGTTAAAAAAGTGGATGGGTTGAGAATTTTTGTTGAAAAAATGGAATAAAAAAACAAGAGTATTTTGAAAAATGGGAGGAGGAAGCTTGTATGCCGACAATTGGATGGGTCATTTTGATAATTGCGCTGTTTTTAATCTTCTTCTTTTCAAGTGTAAAAGTTGTTCGGACAAAATACTGCTATGTTGTAGAGAGAATTGGCCAGTTTCATAGGATTTTAGAGCCAGGCGTTCATCTTATTATTCCTTTTATTGACAACATAAGAGCAAAAGTTAATATGCAAGAAAGAATTTTAGATGTACCACCGCAAGATGTTATAACTAAGGATAACGTCAGAATAAAGATTGACTCTGTTGTATTTTTTGAGGTATTCGACGCAAAGATGTGCACTTACAATGTACAAAATTATCAAGCAGCGATTATGTATTCAGTATTAACTAATCTCAGAGATGTCATTGGTAGCATGACTCTTGATGAAGTGTTCTCCTCCAGGGAAATTATAAATTCAAAGTTGACAACTGTGCTTGACCAAATTACAGATAACTATGGGGTAAAGATAAAAAGAGTTGAAATAAAAGACATTATCCCACCTGCTGAAATAACACAGGCAATGGAAAAACAGATGAAGGCAGAAAGAGACAAGCGTGCAATGATTCTTGAGGCAGAAGGTGTGAGAGAAAGTGAAATTGCTAAAGCAGAAGGGTACAAGCAAGCTCTTATAAAAAGGGCAGAAGGTGAAAAGCAGCAAAAGATTTTGCAGGCGGAAGGTCAGGCTCAGGCAATTGAGATGGTAGCAAGAGCACAGGCAAACGCTATTGCATATGTCAACAGGGCTATTAAGGAGAGCGGCACAGATGCAGTTGTACTTGCGATGAGGCAGATAGAGGCTGCAATTGAGATTGCTAAAAATCCGGCAAATAAGGTATACATTCCAACTGATGCATTTAAAAATCTTGGTACTTTAATTGGCGCCTCAGAGCTTTTAAAGACAAATGAAAATGTTAATAATCAAGACAAGAGTCCTTAAAAATAAAATAATCAAATATCCACAAAAGGGGTGAGTATACAAAAGATGAGAAATGTTTACGACATTGCGTACGAGCTTGCAAATGCTCTAAAAGAGTCAAATGAGTTTAAAAGGTTTAAAGCTGCAAAAGAAAAGATTGAAAAGGACGAGAAGCTCAAACAGATGGTTATGGACTTTAAAAAGAAACAACTTGAGCTTGAGCAAAAACGCTTGCAAGGACAAGAGGTTACAAGCTCTGATGTATATTCTTTGCAGCAGCTTTACCAGATAATAAGCCTAAACCCAGACATTGAAGAATATCTCTCATCTGAGATGATGCTTGCAAAAATTTTGGCTGATATTTCAAAGATAATAGCAGAAGCAGTAGATTTAAAAGATGAAATGTTTGGACTTTTAGAGAGCAAATAAAAAAATAAAGTGAGGGACAGGATTTAGGATGGCAGATAGAATTTACGATTATAAAAGAGAGAAAACTAAAAGAGTGGTTAAAAAAGTGGGTTTTGTTATTTCAATACTGGTAATATTAGCTATAGTTTTTTCAATTGCTTTTGATTTATTTTTAGAACTCATCCAAATAAAAGAAATTGGTAGAAACTTTGTAAGTGTATTCTGGAAGAATTTCTATGTAAAGCTTTCAGTACAGGTTGTTTCATTTATGATTTTGTTCTTTGTGTTTTTTGTAAACAATGCCGTTATTAAGAGAAATATTGAAAGAATTGTTGGAAAAATTAGTTTGCTTAAGAAGAACATTCTCAATGTTATTGTCTCTGTGTTATTGGCGCTGATAGCAAGCAGGTATTTGGAAAACAACCTCTACATCAAATTTTTGACCTTCAAGCATTCAAAGCCGTTTAATATAAAAGACCCGATCTTTAACAAAGATGTAGGATACTATGTGTTTGAAAGACCATTTTTTCTTTCAATTGTAAATTTTCTATTCTATTTAGTGATATTTGTATGTATCTATACAGTGGTATTATACATTGTTCTCTATGGTTTTGCATTTGTTAGCAGGGTAAATTCATGGGGTGTGCTTTATGACAAAAAGGTAAGAAGTCATATATTTTTCAATCTGATACTCATATTTGTGATTAAGATATTCACACTAAAATATGAAATGGAAGGACTTTTGTACTCTTTCTTTGGTGAAGTTGTTGGTGTGGGATATACTGATTATTACATTAGGATGAACTATTTTAGGCTTTCGTATATAGTTTTGGTAGCTGTGATTCTACTCAGCATCTACTTTTTCATAAAAGGCAAGTATGCAAATATAGCCAAGGTAATGCTTTCTTATATTGGTTGGGCAGTTTTGGGTACCATAATCGCTACAGCTTTTCAGTATTTTGTAGTATCACCAAATGAACAGGTGTATGAAAGGCCTTTTTTAGAAAAAAACATTAAGTTTACACGCCTTGCTTACAATTTAGAAAACATTGAAGAAAAATATTTTCCTGTTGACACATCAGGTACCATCACAGCAGAGGATTTACAGAAAAACACAGGTACAATTGAAAATATTAGAATTACAGATTATCCCACAACCTTGGCTATTTTAAACCAAATTCAGCGTTTTAAACAGTACTATATTTTCAACGATGCTGATATTGCAAAGTATACAATAAATGGCAAAATAAAATCTGTATTCATCTCTGCAAGGGAGATAAACTATGATGGGATTCCAACAAAGACATATATCAATCAAAAATTTCAATACACTCACGGCTATGGTGTTGTAATGAGCCTGATGACAGAAGTTACACCTGAGGGCCAGCCAAAGTTTATCATAAAAGATATTCCATTAAAGAGCTTAGACGGTGCACCAAAGGTGACTCAGCCACGGATATACTATGGAGAAAAGACAGACCCATATGTTATTGTCAACACAAAAGTTGACGAAATTGACTACCCAGAGGGTGATTCAAATAGGCTTTTTAGATATGACGGCAAGGGTGGAATAAGACTAACACCTTTGAATAGGCTGATCTTTTCATATGTGTATAAAGACTTTAGACTTCTTGTCTCAACGGCTATAAATTCAAACAGCAAGATACTCATAAATAGAAGTATTATAGAAAGAGCTAAAAAAGTTGCTCCATTTTTTGACTATGACACCGATCCTTACATTTTGATTGACGGCAAAGGTCACTTAGTATGGGTTTTGGATGGTTATACAAAGACAAATTATTATCCATATTCAGAGCCGACAGAAGAAGGTTTTAATTATATTAGAAATTCGGTAAAGGTATTAATTGATGCATACAATGGAACGCTGAAATTTTACATTGTAGACAAAAACGACCCAATTGTAAATGTCTATAAGAGTATTTATCCCGACCTTTTTGAAAATGGAGATATTCCAAGAGACATTGCTGAGCATATAAGATATCCGGAGTATATTTTCAAGGTTCAGGCAAGTGTGTTGAAAAGGTATCACATGACAAACCCGAATGTATTTTACAACAAGGAAGATTTGTGGGACTTTGGAAAACACAAGACGCCAGACGGTTCAATTGACTATATCCCGCCATATTACAGTGTGATGAAGCTGCCAGACAGCCAAAAAGAAGAGATGATTTTGATGGTGCCTTTCACACCGCTAAAATACAACACAATGATTGCATGGCTTGCAGCAAAAAGTAGCCAAGAAAATTATGGAAAGCTTGTGCTATACAAATTCCCGAAAGGTTCAACTGTCTACAGTCCACTGCAGGTTGAGAACATGATTGACCAAGACCCGCAGATATCAAAGGATTTGTCACTGTGGAATCAAGGCGGTTCAAAGGTTATAAGAGGGAACCTTTTAGCATTGCCAATAAACCAAAAGATTTTGTACATTGAGCCAATTTACATTGCTTCAGACAATGCTTCAGCCCTGCCAGAGGTAAAAAGAGTAATTGCTGCTTGCAATGGGAAGGTCGTTATGGGAAGCAGCCTAAATGATGCGCTATCGCAGCTCATTGGGCAGCAGGTAACACCTGTAAAGGATGAGATGCAAACACCGTCTCAGAAAGAAAATATAACTCAGGTTCTACCATCGTCAGATCTATTAAAGATAAAGTCTTTGTTTGAAGATGCTAAAAAAGCTTTACAACAAGGCAATTGGGAAGAGTTTGGAAAGAAGTTCAAAGAGCTTGATGATATGATGAAGAATGTCAAATAGGCAGTATAACTTTAAAATTTAATGAAGGTGTCTAAAAAATACAATTTTATATGTTCTGAAAGCACGTATAACAGGAACCAAACAATAAAAACTCCTAAATATTGAAATAAAAGGGGTTGTTACATCAACTTTTGAAACAGCCCCTTTTATTTTGTGTCTATTTTATAGCTGTGTGTGGTGTTCCATTTTGCGTCCCCTTAGGTTAATTAATGAAGTTTAAGGGATTATTCAATTAGACTTTGAACGTTTAACAAACAGTATAATGTAGAGATTTAGTAAATTCAATAGTGGATGTAGTTTTAACATATGAGTTGATTGGTTTTTTGTTTTCTTTGTATATATTTCATGATTCCATAATCAATTTGTCAGTTTTATAAAAACCACATTTGTTTGAAATATTAATAAATGATAATGACAAAACGGTGTAATTAGATTATAATAATTAATAAAAGACATCAAAAGTAAATACAAATAAACATAAAAACAAAAATTTTAAGCCATAGATACAAACATCCTGCAAAATCAGACAAAACTATAAAAATGCAATTTATTTCAGAAAGGGGTAAATATTATGAGATTCGAATTACTTCATCCAGCAGATCAAATAGCAATGATAATGGAAAGAATATATGGATATGGTATGACTACAACATCTGGCGGTAATATTTCTATAATGGACGAAAATGGAGATATATGGATTACACCATCTGGGATTGACAAAGGAAATTTAAAACCGGATGATATAGTGCTTGTAAAAAGCAATGGTGAGATTGTAGGAAAGCACAAACCATCTGTAGAACTTCCTTTTCATGAGATGATTTACAGGTCAAGACCGGATATCAAAGCTATAATTCATGCACACTCACCGGCAATTATGGCGTTTAGTTTAGCAAGGAAGATTCCAAACACAAAACTTATTCCAAATGTACATTTAATATGTGGCGAAGTTGAACTTGTTGAGTATGCACTACCAGGCAGCACAGCCCTTGGACAAAAGATTGCTGATGCCTTCAAAAGAGGCATTAACACTGCTGTTTTGGCAAACCATGGAATTGTTGTAGGTTCTGAAAACCTATTCAAGGCTTTTATGGCATTTGAGACTTTAGATTTTTGTGCTCAGCTTGAGATAAGAGCAAGGGCAATAGGTAATCCTAAGGCTCTGCGTCCAAAAGATATTGAGATTTCGAAAGCAAAGCAAGATGTTCAGATGGATGAGTTTATTCCAAAGAGTTATTCAAGTTTTGAGGAAGAATCTCGAAAAAAAATGTGTGAGCTAATTTACCGTGCTTATGAGCAAAGACTTTTTACAAGTACGCAAGGAACTTTTTCACAGAGGTTAAATGAAAACTCTTTTATAATCACACCATCCATGGTTGACAGAAAATACATAGAAATAGATGATATTGTTAAAATCGAAAACGGCTATAAAGAAGCGGGCAAAAAACCAAGTAGCTCTATTTTACTCCACAAGTATATCTATGAAAAACATCCAAATATAAATGCAATCGTTATTGCTCGTCCTCCCAATATTATGGCGTTTGCTGTGACAGAAAATGAATTTAATTCTCGGGCAGTTCCAGAGACCTATATACAGTTAAGAAACGTCAAAAAGATTCCTTTTGGTTCAAACTTTATGCAACCTGAGATGACAGCAGATGTTTTTTCAAAAGAAACTCTTGCTGTTATTGTTGAGAATGATTGTGTTATTGTTGTAGGTGAAAGTTTATTGGATGCATTTGACAAACTCGAAATATTAGAATTTACAGCGAAAGCAATAATTGATGCTAAAAGCTTGGGTGATGTTGTTTTGATTAGTCAAAAAGAAATTGAAGAGATAGAAGAGGCTTTTAAGTTGTAAAGAACAATTATATGAGGAGGAAGTGAAAAAATGAGTTTGAATGCTGATAAGGTAATAGCAGACTATGAAAGAGCAAAAGAGGTGTATGGCCAATTTGGAGTTGACACAGATGGAGTTTTGGAAAAGATGAAAGAGATAAAAATCTCTTTGCACTGCTGGCAAGGAGATGATGTGACAGGATTTGAAGAGGCAACAAAAGGAATGGGCGGTGGCGGAATCTTAGCAACAGGAAATTACTTTGGCAAAGCACGGAATGGAGATGAACTTCGGCAGGACGTAGAGTTTGCAATGAGTTTGATTCCTGGCAAACACAAGGTAAACCTTCATGCTATCTATGCTGAGACGAATGGCAAAAAGGTAGACAGAGACCAGCTTTCAGTGGAACACTTTGAAAAGTGGATAAACTGGGCAAAAGAAAAGGGCATCGGACTTGACTTTAATCCTACCTTTTTTGCCCATCCAAAGGCATCCTCAGGGTATACTCTGTCAAGTAAAGATGAAAGTATTAGAAAATTCTGGGTACAACATGCTATTAAGTCACGTGAGATTGCATCAGTTATGGGCAAAGAAACAGGTCAGCCTTGCATTAATAATATTTGGATACCCGATGGTTCTAAAGACTTTCCAGTACAAAGGTATGAGCACAGAAAAATCTTAAAAGAGTCACTTGATGAGATATTTGATGCAAAGGTTGACAAACAATATCTCATTGACTCTGTTGAAAGTAAGTTATTTGGCATAGGTTCAGAAGCTTATGTGGTTGGATCGCATGAGTTTTACATGGGTTATGTATTTACAAGCAAACACGATATAGCAATCTGCTTTGACCTTGGACACTTCCACCCGACAGAAACCATTTCAGACAAGATTTCAGCTGTGTTGGCATATTCAAAGAAGATACTTTTGCATCTCAGCCGTGGTATGCGTTGGGACAGTGACCATGTTGTGATTTTGAACGACGAAGTTTTGTCTGTTGCACAAGAAGTAAAAAGAACCAATGGATTTGAGAAAGTTTATTTTGCTTTGGACTTCTTTGATGCGAGCATAAACCGAATAACTGCATGGGTAACAGGGGCAAGGGCTGCCTTGAAAGCAATTCTTTTTGCACTCTTGGAGCCAACACATCTTTTGATTGAGGCTGAAAATGAAGGGAATTTTGGGATGCGACTTGCACTTTTAGAGGAATTCAAAACCTTACCATTTAGTGCTGTGTGGAATAAATACTGCTACGACAGTGGTGTTCCAGTGGGAAGCACATGGCTTGAAAGGGTGAAAGAATATGAAGAGAAGGTTTTGAAAAATAGGGTGTAATAGGTACAAAAAGGGGCTGCGCAGTGTTTCACACTTTTAAATGATTATGGCAGCCCCTTCCTGATTTTCATGTTATTTAAATGGATTTTCATCTTTATAAAGCATATAAGCTGGCTGGTTGAATGAAATGTCATCAACACCGAGCATCTTCATTGCATCAAATAGGATTTTTCCTGCATGTTTGAATGCAACAGCTGTATGATGCGGGAACCTCTTGGCAATAAGTACATATCTATAGAATCTTCCCATCTCTTTTATTGCAAATACACCAATTCCACCAAACGAACGTGGGTCAACGTCTATTACCTCACCTTCAGCCACGTATGACCTCAAGATACAATCAGCTGTTGACTGAAGTCTGAATATTGTTATCTCACCTGGTTTTATTGTACCTTCGAGTGTACCACGTGTTATATCTGGTTCTTTATTTGGCTCTAAGAGTCTGTGCATAATGAGCTGGTACCTCATCTCAGCATATTTCATATGACAAATAGGTGTGTTTCCACAGTGGAAGCCCATAAAAAGGTCAGTGAGCTTGTAATCCTTGAACTTTTCCTTGTTTGCCTCATACATATCTTTCGGAACGGTATTATTGATATCAAGAATTGTTGCAGGAATTTGTGTTGCAAGTGTTACGATGTATTCACTAAGTGCTCCGTATATGTCAACCTCACATGCAACTGGAATACCCCTTGATGCAAGCCTTGCGTTTACGTAACATGGAACAAATCCAAACTGTGTCTGGAACGCTGGCCAGCACTTATTAGCAAATATTGCAAACTGGCAACTACCGCGATATTTTTCATACCAGTCCATTAATGTTAGCTCATATTGAGCAAGCTTTGGCAAAATTCCTGGATGTTTGTTTCCTGTGCCAAGTTCTTGTTCCATTTGTTTTACAATCTCAGGTATACGCGGGTCATCTTTGTGCTTGTTGAAAGATTCAAACAAGTCAAGCTCAGAGTTTTCCATAATTTCTATGCCAAGGTCATAAAGTGGCTTGATTGGTGCATTGCAAGCCAAAAAGTCTTGTGGCCGTGGTCCAAAACTGAAGATTTTAAGATTCTTTACTCCTATTACAACCCTTGCAACATCAACAAAGTGCGCTATCATATCCGAAACCTCTTCAGCATCGCCAACAGGGTACTCAGGAATGTAAGGGTTGAGCTTCCTCAGGCCAATATTGTAAGATGCGTTTAACATGCCACAGTATGCATCGCCACGACCGTCAATGAGGTTTTCTTGTGTCTCTTCAGCTGCCGCAACAAACATTGAAGGACCGCCAAACTTTTGTGCAAGCATTGTCTCAGGTCCTTCAGGGCCAAAGTTGCCAAGATATACAACAAGTGCATTAACACCTGCTGATTTTAGCTCATCCAGGGCTTTTAAAACGTCATTCTCATTTTCGACAGTTGTCTTTGCTTCAAAGATGTCGATACCTTTTTTTCTGCATGCCTCAACTACTTTCTGCCTTCTCTTTTCACTAAGAGAGATAGGGAAACAGTCCCTGCTAACAGCAACTATTCCTACCTTTACTTTGGGTATGTTTTGTAGCATATTGAAAAAATCCCTCCTAACATTTCATTAAGTTTTTATGTTTTGTTATAATAATTATATAACTTTGGGCTTGTGCATACAATAAATTATTCCCACAAAATACCATATCATTGTAAGAAAATTGTTCACGTACAAGTGCGGGAAAAAATCTTTTCAATCTACTTTTAAAATAGAAACTTTTATGCTACAATATCATAGTTAAAGTATAACCTTTTTAAGGTTGACAAAAATTTTAATTCAAAATAAATCTTTTGAGGGAGGATTCAAATGGAATTCAAGGTTGAGAAAAAAGGTACAAACAAGGCTGTAATCGAGGTTGAGGTTGAACCTGAGAAGTTTGAAGAGGGTCTGCAGAAGTCTTATTTGAAAAATGCCAAGTATTTCAAAATTCCCGGTTTTAGACCTGGCAAAGCACCAAGGTCGCTCATTGAAAGAGCGTATGGTGAAGAGGTATTTTATGATGATGCAATTGACTATGTTTTAAATGAGACATATCCTAAGGTGATTGAAGAGAGCAAGCTTGAGGTTGTGTCAAGACCTGAAGTTGACATAGTTCAGGTTGGCAAAGGCAAGAGCTTTATATACAAAGCTGAGGTGTATATCAAACCTGAGTTTGGATTGGGTGAGTACAAAGGGGTTGAAATCAAGAAGATTGAATATCCTGTTGCTGAAGAAGAAGTCGAGCATGAGCTTGAACATTTAAGAGAGGAAAATGCAAGATTTATATCTGTTGACAGAGAAGTTCAAAACGGCGATATTGTTACAATCGACTTTGAGGGTTTTGTTGACGGTGAATCTATTGAAAATGGCAGTGCTCAGGACTATGAGCTTACAATTGGCTCAGGTAGGTTCATCCCAGGGTTTGAAGAACAGCTAATTGGGATAAAAAAAGGCGAAGAAAAGGAAATAGAAGTTGTGTTCCCAGAAGACTATCAGAGCCAAGAACTTGCTGGTAAAAAAGCAACATTTAAAGTGAAAGTAAAGGAAATAAAGGTAAAGGAGCTTCCTGAGCTTGATGATGAATTTGCAAAGGATGTCAGCGAGTATGAGACATTAGAAGAGCTAAAGGCAAGCATTAGAAATAGGATAAAAGAGAAGAATGACAAAAGAGCAAAGGACGAGATGATTGACGCAATCTTAGAAAAAATTGCACAAGCAACAGAGATTGATATACCAGAGCCTATGATAGAAAATCAGATAAATTACTATGTTGAAGATGTTGTAAGAAATCTTCAATATTTTGGAATGACATATGAGAAATATTTAGAAGCTATAGGCAAGACTGATAAAGAGTTCAGAGAACAGTTTAGAGAAAGAGCAACAAAAGCTATTAGAAATAATCTCATATTAGAAAAGATTGCAAAGGTAGAAAATATTCAGGCAACAGATGAAGAGCTTGAAAAGGAATTAGAAAGACTTGCTAAGATGTACAACTTAGAGGTTGAAAAGTTGAAAGAAAGACTTTCTGAAGATGATATTGAGTATATAAAAGAGGGTATAATTCTAAATAAGGCTATAGATTTTATATACGAAAATGCTAAAATTATAAGTGAAGAAACTCAATCTGAAAACCAACCAGAATAGTCTGAAAATTTGTTTTTCTTTTAAAAAAGGAGGGATAAATAAATGTCAGCACTTGTTCCTATAGTTATTGAGCAAACTAACCGTGGTGAGAGAGCGTACGACATATACTCAAGACTTCTAAAAGATAGAATAGTAATCCTAAGCGGTGAAATTACAGATGACATTGCATCACTCATTGTTGCACAGCTTCTTTTCTTAGAGGCAGAAGACCCTGATAAGGACATCTATCTATATATAAACTCACCGGGTGGTTCTGTTACAGCTGGATTTGCAATTTATGACACAATTCAATATATAAAACCTGACGTATCCACAATTTGTGTTGGAATGGCAGCTTCAATGGGTGCATTTTTACTTGCAGCTGGAGCAAAAGGTAAGAGATTTGCTCTTCCAAACAGCGAAATAATGATACATCAGCCAATTGGCGGTGTTCGTGGTCAGGCAACAGACATCAAAATCCACGCTGAGTGGATATTGAAGATAAAACAGAGAATTAATAGGATTTTGGCTGAGCGAACAGGCCAGCCAATTGAAGTTATAGAACGTGATACAGAACGCGACTTTTTCATGACAGCTGAAGAGGCTTTAAAGTATGGCATAATTGACAAGGTGATTGAAAGACGACCATAATCTTTCTTTTTTGAGGTGATTTAAAATTGGCTAAATTCGATGAAAAGAAGACTTTAAGGTGCTCATTCTGTGGCAAATCACAGGATGAGGTAAGACGTCTTGTCGCTGGACCTGGAGTTTATATTTGTGATGAGTGTGTTGAACTTTGTTCAGAGATAATCTCTGAGGAGTTTGAAGAAGAGGAATACAACGAGTTTGATGATAGACTTCCAACCCCAAAAGAAATAAAAGAGTTTCTGGACCAGTACGTAGTTGGGCAGGACCACGCAAAAAAGATTTTATCAGTTGCAGTTTATAATCACTACAAGAGAATTTACTATCATGACAACAGGAAAGACGATGTAGAGCTTCAAAAGAGTAATATCTTAATGCTTGGTCCAACTGGCTCTGGAAAAACTTATCTTGCACAGACTCTTGCCAAGATGCTCAATGTACCATTTGCCATAGCAGATGCAACAACACTCACTGAAGCAGGTTATGTGGGTGAAGATGTTGAAAATATTTTGCTCAGGCTTATTCAAAATGCTGATTATGACATTGAAAGAGCAGAGCGCGGTATAGTTTATATAGATGAGATTGACAAGATTGCAAGAAAATCAGACAATCCTTCAATCACCAGAGACGTCTCTGGTGAAGGTGTGCAGCAAGCACTACTAAAGATATTAGAAGGAACAATAGCATCAGTTCCGCCACAGGGTGGAAGAAAGCATCCACATCAAGAGTTTATCCAGATTGACACAACAAATATTCTCTTTATCTGTGGTGGTGCTTTTGAGGGTATTGAGAAGATAATTGAGAGGAGAATTGGCGAAAAGACTCTTGGGTTCAATGCTAAAATAGAGAGCAAGAAGGAAAAGAAAATAGGCGAGATTCTAAGACAGATAATGCCTCAAGACCTACTAAAGTTCGGCATGATTCCCGAATTTATCGGTCGTGTTCCAATAATTGTTACATTAGACGCACTTGACAAAGAGGCACTGATAAAGATTCTCACAGAACCAAAGAATGCACTTGTCAAGCAATATCAAAAGCTTTTTGCTATGGACGGCGTTGAGCTTGAATTCGAAAGAGAAGCATTAGAAGCAATAGCAGATAAAGCAATCGAGCGAAACACTGGAGCAAGAGGCTTGAGAGCAATCATGGAAGAGATAATGCTTGATGTGATGTTTGAGATTCCATCAAACGACAAGATAGAAAAGGTAATAATTACAAAAGCAGCTGTTTTGAAAGAAGATAAGCCCATTGTAATAATAAACGAAAACAAGAAAGTGCAGAGAAAACCAAGACTAAAACAGCGTTTGCAGGAAAGAAGAGGAAATGTGTCGTAATTGATTAATAAAACATGGGTGAAGGATAAGCTAAATGAAAGAAGAAGGCTGGTTTTTGACTTTCCAGCCTTCTTCTTTTTGAATTTTTCAGCTTTAAAAGAAGGGAAAATTCAGTTTGTATAGAATTAAGTTATTATATAAACCGAAAACATCACAAAGTCTCTAAGAAAATTAATAGAAAGAGGGACTTTACAAAAGTCCGGTGAGAGAATTTGTTAAAGATAAGAGAATACCAAGAAGAGCTTGAAAGTAAGATTCTATCACCATATGCAATGCTTTCTAAGAACACAAAAGGGCGACAAAGACCAGAAGAAAAGTGCCAGGTCAGAACCGAGTTTCAACGTGACAGAGATAGAATAATTCATTCAAAATCATTTAGAAGACTTAAACACAAAACACAAGTGTTCATCTCACCAGAAGGGGACCATTACAGAACAAGGCTAACTCACGCACTTGAGGTTGCCCAGATAGCAAGGACAATTGCAAGGGCTTTAAGGCTCAATGAGGACCTAACAGAAGCAATTGCCCTTGGACATGACTTGGGCCATACACCTTTTGGACATGCAGGAGAGGACATTTTAAACCAAATTACAACTTGTGGTTTTTCTCACAATGTACAGAGTCTCAGAGTTGTTGACTTTTTAGAAGGGGATGATGGGCTTAATCTTACATTTGAGGTAAGAGACGGTATTTTAAATCATGTATGGGGCAATACTCCTTCGACGTTAGAAGGCAAAGTTGTGCAGTTTGCAGACAGGATAGCGTATATAAACCATGATATAGACGATGCTATTAGAGCAGGAATTTTAAAAGAAGAAGATTTACCACAGGACTGTCTTAAGATTTTAGGATTTTCAAAGCGTGAGAGAATTAATACATTGATTATGGATATAATAAGAAATAGTATGGACAAACCAGAAATAACCATGAGTGAAGATGTCTTTTATGCCATGCAAAAGTTGAGGGAGTTTATGTTTCAAAATGTGTATATTGACTCTGAAGCAAAGAGGGATGAAAAAAAGGCTAAATATATTATACAAGCTTTATATGAGTATTTTATGTCGAATCCTGATTCCTTGCCAGACGATGTAAAAAAAGATATCGACAGATTTGGCAAGGAACAGGCAATAATCGACTATATAGCCGGAATGACAGACAGGTATGCTATGCGAAAGTTTTATGAAATATTCTTACCTTCGCCATGGAATAAGCTTTAATTTTTATGAAAAATGTCAAAAGGTATTTTAAAAAATTTGTCGAAATAAATTTAAATTGTCCCAAAAAACATGAAGGTGAACATGATGTGTTGGAAAGAATTGTAGAACAGGTTTTAAATAAAGTGGATATTGTTGATATTGTTTCCTCTTATATTCCGTTAAAAAGGGTAGGGGTAAACTTTAGGGCGCTTTGCCCTTTTCATTCAGAGAAAACCCCCTCTTTTTACGTATCACCAGCTAAGCAGATATTTCACTGTTTTGGTTGTGGTGTTGGTGGAAATGTTATCCACTTTGTAATGCGTATGGAAAATTTGACATTTACTGAGGCGCTAAAGGTTTTGGCCCAGAGGGCAAAGATTAACATTGAGTTTTCTGAGTCTCAGTCAGCAAAGGACAGGGCTTTGGCAAAACAGAAGGAAGAGCTAATTAATCTTCACAAAGACTGTTTTGAATATTTTCAAGAGCAGCTTTATCTTCGCAAGAATATTGAAGCTGCGAAGTATATTATCAAAAGGAGAATTGCGAAAGATACGGCAAAGAGATTTGGGCTTGGGTTTTGTCCTGAAAAAAATGACCTGTATGACAGGCTTTCTCAAAAGTATTCTAAAGAAATTATTGATTTAAGTGGAATTTTTCTTGAGAGAAATGGAAAAAATTATTGTAGATTTGAAGGAAGGCTTATTTTTCCTATATTCGATACAATGAACAGGGTAATTGCATTTGGTGGACGAATAATTTCTGATGCTTCTGCAGCTCCAAAATATATGAATTCACCTGATACTTTGATATTCTCAAAGTCAAGGATTCTGTACGGTCTTAATATTGCAAAACAGAGCAAGGAAAGCGAATTTGTAGTTGTCGAGGGGTACATGGATGTTATTGCTCTACATCAAGAGGGAATTGACAATGCAGTTGGGGTTTTAGGCACAGCACTTACTCAAGACCACAGTTTTCTGCTGCGAAGATACAAAAATGAAGTTGTTCTTTGTTTAGACAGTGATGAAGCAGGCAAAAAAGCAGCAATAAGAAGTGCTGATATATTGTATCAAAACGGGCTCATGGTAAGAGTTATGGAATTAGAGGGCGCAAAAGATCCAGATGAGTATATAAAAAGATTTGGGAAGGATGCGTTTTTGTTAAAAAAGCAAAATAGCATGTTTGTGATAGATTACAAAGTAAAAGAGCTAAAAAACCAGTATGATTTGACCAAATCAGACCAGAAATTTAGATTTGTACGAGAGTATTTTGAGAAGATTTTGATTCCAATTTCAAATGAGGTTGAAAGACAAGAGTATATAAAGAAGTTGTCAGATCTCACGGGTGTAAATGAAAATGTGATTTCAAAAGAGTTTTCCAAAACTACTCAGAAGGAACTTAAGCGAATAGAGAATATAAATTATTTTAAGCAAATACAGCAAAAACCAGTTTTATCTGATTTCGAAATGTTGAAAAAGAATGAGAACTATCTTTTATCATTATATACAGAATGGGCACCAAAATCAGAGGAGATAAGAAGTCTTCTTACAGAAGAGGACTTTTACACCGAGGATGTTAAGAATATTTTTACTGCAGTAAAAAATCTGATTAATGAGGGGATGGAGTTGAGCTACTCTATGCTTTTGAGTTTTGTTACTGATGAGAGCATTTTATTTGATCTTACAAGCTTTTCATCTAAAGGTTTTGAAAATGCTGATACTGCAAAGAAAGCCATAGAAGAGTTAAAAGTGAAAGTCAAAACGTTAGGGTTAAAACTTGAACTTAAAGCTGCACAACAACAAAATGACAATTTGAAAATTACCCAGATACTGGATGAGCTAAAAAAACTCAAGGCAGGAAGGGAGGGAGAAGGCAGATGACAGATCAAAATCTGAGCCAAAATAACCAGAACGATATGAATCATAATAGTAACGAAGAGGTTAAAAAAGAGCAGCAGATGCAGCAGGAGGAAAAAGAACAGATTCAGCAAAAAGAAGAACCAGAAAAACTTTCTTATAAAAAAAGTACTGTTGATAAAAATAAAACAGAGGAGAAAAAAAATCTGATAAGAGAAAAGGTTCGTGAACTTATTTCACTTGGGCAGAGCAAGGGATTTTTGACATATTCTGAAATTCAAGAAATACTTGACAGGTTAGAGCTTGATGCAAACCAGATTGAAAATATATATGATACTCTTGAGAGTATGGGGATTGATGTTGTTGATGATAGGGTTTCAGAAGAAGAGCTTTTAAAAGACGACTTGGAAAATCTACCTGAAGGTATTGCTATAGATGACCCTGTGAGGATGTATCTCAAAGAGATTGGCAAGATTCCACTTTTGACCCCTGCAGAGGAGATTGAACTTGCAAAGAGGATTGAACAGGGAGATGAAGAGGCAAAAAAGAGGCTTGCTGAGGCAAATTTGAGACTTGTTGTAAGCATTGCAAAGAGATATGTGGGAAGAGGAATGCTCTTTTTGGACCTTATCCAGGAAGGTAATCTTGGTCTTTTGAAGGCTGTTGAAAAGTTTGACTACCGAAAAGGATATAAATTTTCCACATATGCAACCTGGTGGATTCGACAGGCAATCACAAGGGCAATTGCCGACCAGGCAAGAACTATAAGAATTCCTGTTCATATGGTTGAGACAATAAATAAGTTAGTTAGGGTATCGCGGCAGCTTTTGCAAGAAAAAGGAAGAGAACCAACGCCTGAAGAGATAGCAAAAGAGATGAACATGCCAGTTGAAAAGGTGCGTGAGATACTAAAGATTGCTCAAGAGCCGGTGTCTCTTGAGACCCCAATTGGAGAAGAAGAAGACAGCCACTTGGGCGACTTTATACCCGATGATGATGCTCTTGCGCCATCTGAAGCAGCTGCATATTCAATGTTAAAGGAGCAGCTTTTAGAGGTTTTGGATTCTTTGAATGAAAGAGAAAAGAAGGTTTTAAAGCTAAGATTTGGCCTTGAAGATGGCAGGGCCCGCACCTTAGAAGAGGTTGGAAAGGAGTTCAACGTAACAAGAGAGAGGATCCGCCAAATTGAGGCAAAGGCTTTGAGGAAACTAAGACATCCAAGCAGAAGTAAGAAGCTAAAGGATTTTTTGGAGTAAGGTAGTATGAAAGTGGTATAAGTGTTTTTATTTATACAAAAGAAGTGGGTTGGTAAATAGAAATTTGAGTTACCAACCCTTTTATTTTTTAAAAAAGCATGGAATTTTTTTTGAGGAAGAAGGGATAAAAATTCCATAAAAATTGTCTTTAGCCAGTTTTGAAGTATTCCGCTCATTTAATTCTTATTTTGAATGTAATTTTGCTCTGGTTTTTTAATAACACTTTAAATGGCATAATACTTAAAGATTGGTTAAAAATCAAAGTATTGTCTTTAGTATTAAAAGAAATCAATGAAAGATATTCATATCTAATGAAGGCAAGAGTAGAAAAAAATGTAGGGTTTTTCAGCATACTAAAATGAAATAAACAAGGGGGGGGGGTAATTTTGAGCCCCCCTCTTCAAAATATTTTAGTCTAAACAATTCAAAAAATATTATTTTCATTTCAGGCCAAATAATGCATATTCATTTGAAAACTCATGCAAGCTTGAAGATATCTCATCAGAGGAGAATATTCGTCGTCCCAGTGATGGTTTTAATTCTTTTTGTTTTTGAATCTTCTCAATAAAGACATCTCTTAAAAGTTTATAAGTATCAGTATAGGTTTTTGCAACTGAAGGGTCTGTGAAACCTTTAAATCCGTCACCACCAGTTGCCATGAAATTGTTGGTAGCAACAGTATATATTTTATCCATTTCAATAACTGTTCCATCTGACATTCTCATATCGTAAACCCTGTTCATAGATGGCTTTTTCATATCATATTTGAACGTTAATCCAGACACCTGAATTCCTTTTCCATTATCTTGCACTGCTTCTTCTAATATAGTTTTAATTTGACTTCCTTTCATTTTGAGTATAACAATAGTATTATCAAAAGGCATTAATTGATAAATATCACCAAGGGTAATTGGCCCTTTTTTAAGATCAATTCTGAGTCCTCCATTGTTGGTAAAGGCAAAATCTGTATGGGCAAATTCTCTGATGGCATCAGCAGCCCAGTTTCCTAAAGCAGAATCACCATATGGTTTTGCCCTTTGTTCACGGGTTATATCTGCAACTGCTGTTCCTATGACCTTGCTGAATTGCTGTCCTACTTGCTTGTCTGCTTTTTCAATAATTGACAGAACTTCCTTATCTACAGGAGGATTATTAATATTGAAGAAAGGAGTTATATCAATATACTCTTGTTTTACTGTCTTAGCTATTCCATTTTCTAATTTCAACTTAATATGAATGTAACCCTTGCCTTGATGATTAGCTATACAAACAGGGATTTTATTTACAGAAGTATTTACAATTGAATGTGTATGCCCACCAAGGATAATATCTATCCCTTTAACTTTTTTAGCAAATTCTGCAATATTACCTGTTAGGGTATTGTTATTCATATAACCTCCCATGTGTGCAAGGACTATTATTATCTTGACTCCTTCGCTTCTCAATTTTTTTGCAAGATTGTTAACTATGAAAATAGGGTCTTTAAATTCTACATTTTTAATATACGCAGGCAGAATAATATTAGGGAATTCCTTGTTATCAACTACTCCTATGATACCAATTTTTACATTCCCATTTCTGAGTACTACATATGGTTGACAGTAATTTACAATCTTTTTGGTGTCTTTGTCATATATATTAGCTCCTAAAACTGGTATGTTTGAGTTTTTAAGAGTTTTCTTTTTTACATCAATTACTGCATCAATACCCCAGTCATACTCATGATTACCTATAGTCATAGCGTCAACTCCAATGCTTTTCATTACCTCTATAACTGGCTTGCCTTTTAATACATTAGAAACTGGAGTTCCTTGGAACATGTCACCTGCTGCTAAGATTATTGTGTTTGGGTTACTATTCTTTATCTTTTTAATTTCATTAGCTAAAATAGCTCCAATCTGCTGTTTTAGAGTACCTCCATCTTGCATTTTAACTGTACTATATAAATACCCATGCAGATCAGTAATCTCAACAATATCTATTACGTTTGCAGAAGAAGCAGAGGATATAGGGATATACATCAAAATAGTTGATAATATTGCGATGAGCATAAATAGCAATTTCAATCTAAGTACATTTCTCTTATTCATCTTTTCCTCTCCTTTCGTAAAGTTTGTTTTAATTAATACTATATAACTTTTTTGTTAAATTAGCATTAAATTAGTGTAAAAAGAAGGCTAAAAAATTCAGTCTTTTTTGTAGTCTAATACAGTCATTATACCCGATAAATTCTTAACAAAGATTTAACATGTAGTTTAATTAGATTTAAAGAAACACTAATATAATATATCCCGTAATAAAAAAGAGGAGGTAACTGATTGTGAAGTTAAGGAAATTATTTCTATGTATAGTAAGTAGTATATGCTTGTTTTTGTTTTTAATTTTTTATATTACCCATGTAAAAGAAGTTGCAAGGTCTGAAAAATTACAAAAATTATCAAGTATTTCTGAAAAAACATTAAATTTTAAGTTTGCTGTTATTTCGGATCCCCATATTTCAGTGTTTGAAAGTAGCAAGTCACTCCCTAATGAAGTAAAAATGTTTAAAGACTCTGTGAGTTTACTTGAAAACACTGTTAAGGAGATAAATGATATACCAAATATCAAATTTGTTTGTGTATTAGGGGATCTTACAAAAGACGCGGAGCCATGGAATGTTGACAAGGTTAAAGAAATCTTAGACAGATTACAGGCACCATATTACGTTGTGTTAGGGAATCATGACGTAAGTATAGTTGATTCACATATTAAAAATATGGGACCTTCGGTAACCCGTAGTACAATGATTTGGACTTTTCAAGGACACGGTTTTAGTGGACCCAACCGTTATTGGAGTTTAAATCCATTACCAGGAGTTCACCTGATTGGTCTTGATTCTACAATGATTGGTGATTAGGGAGGCTATGTTGATAACCAACAACTCAGATTTTTAGAGAAAGACCTTCAAAATAACAAAAGTAAACTTACAATAGTAATGCTTCATCATCAACTTCTTCCATATACTAAAGCAGAAGAAACAGGTGAAAATAATTTTAATAAATTTGTTTTGTATAATAGCAAACAGGTTCGAGAAGTAATAGAAAAATTCCCTCAAGTAGCCATAGTGTTATCAGGTCATCGACACATCAGTACGCGCTATAAGATGGAAAATGGTATTGCGTATTTTACTTGCGCTTCTACAGTTACGTATCCCATGCGTTATACTATTTTTGAAATAAAGGATTGGAAGTTAACTTATACAACAAAAGATTTGCCTTGTGACCAAAAGATATGGGAAGAGGCAAAGAAAAATGCTCTTATTACTGACATTAATACCTGGCCTCGCTGGAGTGCTCATCCGAACACACCTTCTGGTGATAAGTCTTTATTAGAAGAACTGGAAGGTCCAAATTTTCAAAAAGGTTTTATTTCTTTGATACGTTTAAAAGATATAATAAAATAATAGTTTCAAGTTTGTTGAATAAATATTTTTACCATAAAAATATGTATGCATGTGGAAGGAAAAATTTCATTTTTCTGATTTTCGAGGAAATTCTTCAAATAAGTAAATTATTAATATCCATTCTACTAGCCTAATGTAATTCCTAAAGCCTCTCAATCTCATATTTTCTAATTTGTACTTTCCCTTAATGTTGTTGTATTTTTGTACTTTAAAATTTTATCCCAAGAGGAGTATTTTTTAATTTCTTCTATAACTGTTTGTTACCTCCAATGATTATATTTTCTATTCAACAACATCACTTTATCATACTAAGTTTTTAAAGAGTTGTAATCTTTCAAAAGCTTCTCGTACATCGCCTTATAATTTGTTGGGGATGATGCAACTGCAACAAAACAAAAAATAACAGCAAGTACGACTATAAATAATGAGATGTGCTTTTTCATTTCCTGAACATCCCTGAAAAAGATTTTATTCTTGATATTAATATACAAAACGAAAACTTAATACCAACCACATTTTGGGATAAATAAGCTCTTGCATCTATATACGAGAAAAATTATAATTAAATCAAGATTACACACTAAAAGTATATAATTTGTCGAGTAATGTCGAATAGTGTCGAATTATATTAAAGAATGATGATGGGAGGGAAAAAAGTTGCTTTACTGTCCCAAGTGTGGTGCTACAATTGAAAAGGGGCAGAAAGTATGTACTCAATGTGGAGAGAGCTTAGAGGCAAAGACATCGAATAATTTGCAAAGAACAAAGAGAGAGTTCTTCTTAGAAAAATACTTTGATGACCAAACAAAAGAATTTAGGGTACCAAGCATAAAATTGAAATTTGACAGAAAACTTTTGCCTTGGCTTTACGGAATTATAGGTTTCTTGGTGTTCTTAATATTGTTTGTAGCAGTTGGAAAGTCAATATATTCTCCCCAAAGGGTTGTGAATGAATTCAAGGAAGCTGTTAAAAATAAAGACACAAAAATGCTTTCCCAAATTATTGTTCATGAAACAGGTGAACAAATTTCACAAGATAATCTAAAAGCTTTCTTAGAGTTGTGTCAGACAAAGCCTGAATACATAAACGAGGTTTACAAAGCATTAGATGAAGCAATTCAATCAATTTCAAATTCATCTTCAGATAAAAAGAATGAATCTCTAACCGATATTTTATCTAATCTTTTCTCAGCTCACGATTATTCTAACGATTTTCTTTTAAAACCTGCAGGCAAAGGCTTGATTTTCTTCACAAAGTATAAGATTGCAGCAAAAAATTACTTTTTAAAGGTGAAGTGTGATACAAAGGATGCAAAAATATTCTTAAATGGCAAAAACATTACTTCAGTTTCAGATCCGTCGCAGGAGATTTCAATAGGCCCATTGATTGCCGGTATATACAAGATTGAAGCAAAATACAAAGGACCATATTGTACATTAGAGGAGTCTGAGGAAGAAAAACTCTACAGTACAGAATTTAGTAACTACAACCAATACTCTGTTGAACTTTATCTTAATCCTCGCTACGTAGAGGTAGAGTCAGATTTTGAGGATGCTGAGATAATTTTGAATGGTAAGCCAACCGGTGTTTTGGTAAAAGATGCTTCTGAATTTGGACCTGTAAGTGACGGAAGTGAGTTTAGTGCAAAAATAAAACTTCCATGGGGTGAGGCAAGAACAACTTCTGTAAAACTTGGCAGCTGGTCAAATAGCATTACAATTCCAAATACACTTTCAAACGATGATATTAATAATTCTACATTCGAAAAGGGTGCTTCTGTTATAAATGATTTTGAAAAGTCTTACAGAACTGCTATGACATTTCAGGATCCAAATAAGTTTTTGAACATTTCTGACGAATTAAAACAAGCATTTTCAAATAGAATTCAGGAACTAAAAGATTATAAACAAAAATTTACAGGTAAAGTCACAAAAACAGAGTTTAATTTTGGGACGTTACAATTGTTTAAAGATGAAGCGGGAAAAATAACATTAAAAGTTACTGCAAAGATTTATTACAAAGATGCAGTATATTCCCAAGACGAGTCTTCACCACAAGATATTCCTGAAAAAGTAACTATACAGGTTTACACGCTTGTATGGGATGAAAATGCAAAGAACTTTGTTATTGTCGGAATAGAGGTTCCTTGGTTTTATGACTGGCCAGAAGATGGCAAGATTAAAGAGTACAAATTAGATGAAGGGAGTGTGTGATTGAAATGACAAATTGTCCATATTGTGGTAGAGAACTTCAGGAAGGTGAGAATTGCACTTGCGAAACAGCTCAGGCAATGATAAGTCAAACAACTGGCAATAAAGACTCAAGTAGTGAAGTGTTGAATGAGAAGCAAAATAATGAGAATAAGAATGTTAATGAAGAAATTGGAAATAAAAATAATGAGCAGACACAAAACATCAGTGAGAAAGAGAGAAAGAATATAGCTATTGCATCAACCTTTAATGATGTAATTAATTCAACAGTTAGATATTGTTATCTTACTGTAAAGTTTGCGTTGGCATTTTTGAAAAATCCATTTGTTTTTATTTCAAAGGTTATACAGAACAATGACTGCAAAGTAGGTATTTTGTTTGCTATTCTTACCTCTATATTTGTTTCTATTCAAAATCTTGTTTTGGCAGGAAGAGGTATAAAGTTAATTGAAGATTTTATCGGAATATCAGGGCTTTTGTCCTCTTATTCATCCTTTAAGACCTTTTTGTACAACTTCATAATTTTGTTTCTTTTGTATCTTCTATATTGCGGTACTATCAAGTTAGCGTTTATGATAATTAAAGAAAGTGTAGATTTTAAGGCTATATTAGGGGCGGTTGGAGTAAGCCTTATACCAATTGTATGGGTAGTATTGTTAAATCTGTTATTGCAGTTTATTGCTATATGGCTTGTAATTTTAATAGGTATTTTTGGTATTATCACAAATACAATTCTTAACTTTTGGTCAATTAGGACTTTATCACAAAATAAAGATACTACAGCGCTTTACATCACTGCGACAACGTATATCGTATGTATTATTGTTGTGGCAATAGTCATGTTTGCTTTAGCTAATGGAATGGTAGGCTCAGGAGGAGTTAGTACGACAAGTTTTAGTTCAAATAGCATTATTGGTACCTGGTCAGATGATAAAGATACTATCACATTTTATTCAGATGGTACATTTAAGGCCAATTATTATTGGATAGGTGGAAATTGGGAAATAGATGGTAACAAATTGTATCTTACAGGTTTTCTTACTGGTAAAGAAGGATATTATTACAAAATTGAAGGCGATAGATTGATATTGGAGCCTATTCCTGGTTCAGGTAGAGGGAAGTATGAATTTTACAGGGTTAAATAAAATAGAGAATAATAGAAAAATAATTGTAATTAAAATATGATTAAAAACGAATAGGAGGTGAAATGTGATGCAAAGTGTAAGGAAGATTTTTGTTATTAAGATAGCAGTTATAATCCTTTTATTTTTGTTGCTTGTTGGTTGTTCAGTGTTCAAAAGAGATAAAAGTACTGAAAGTTCTTTCAACCAAAATACTACCCAGGTTGTTTATAAGACAGAGTACGATGAATCTTTGCTTAAAAATAATATTCCTGAACAGAAGATAGAAAAATTTATTGAAGTAAATAAAAAGAAAATTGAGAAAAGTTCAGATAGTAAAATAATTAGAATTGAATATCCTTATATTGTAAAACATACTTTTTCGCAAATAGTGGTTGAGAAAGTTAACAATACAATTGAGAATTTTGTAAAAAGGAAACTGGATGAAATAGAAAAAGATAAAAGCTTTACTATTTTGGGAATTAGTTATGATTATCATTTTTTAAAATCAAAAAATATTTTTTCTGTAATATTTTTTATTGATGGTGGAGGAACTGGAGGGTATTATGAATCAAAGACATTCAATTTTGATCTTGATAATGGTAAATTGATACCCAGAGAGGACATTATAGATAATAATACCTTAAGAAAAATTAGGAATTATATTACTTTTCTTTCAGCAACATGCAGCGATATTGAATTGAGAACTCCAAAGTATCGAGAGAGTCTTTCTCAAGCAACTGAAAATACGGATATTCAGATAGATGATAAAATACTTTTAAGGGATGAGGGGATAGAAACATATTTTTCTTCTTTTGATATTGATCCCAATGGAAAAAACTATGCTACCTTTTTTATGTCATTCAGTGAATTAAATAAAGAAAGAATAGAAAGAATAGTTATAAATTCTTCGGACAAACTTGAAAAACTTTTAAATGTACGACTTAAAGATATTCGAGCAAATTTTGGACTATGTGATAGAACTTATGAATGGGAGGGCGGAATCTTTTACGATGTAGGGGCTTTAGCATGGACTTTTAATGCAGATGAAGGAAATTATAAAGATTCGGACGACAAAATACCTAATGCTTTAGTTGCGGGCAGGGGAGCAAACCTTTTTGGTATTGAGATAATGGAAACAACCCCAGACCAAGCGTACAAGATTTTAAAAAATGGCAAGTATAAGGAAATAAAAGAGGTAAGTAGAGGACCATCACCGGAATCGGAGGAAGTCATTTCTTGTGATTTAAAAAACGGAATTACTATTTACTTTGAAGTTGGACGAGAACAAAGTAATTTATCCCAACCAAAAGTAGTTGATGCAATTATCAAATGGAGTGACCAGAGAAATTAAAAGATAATTTAATGGGTGGTAAATCTGTTGATTACACGTGCAAAAGAAAAGGATGGATGAGTATGATTAGTAATGCTAGAAAAAATTTAAAAGTAAGAAAAAAAGAAAAAATAAAATATATCTTATTTCTATTTTTGGTGAGTATGATATTGATAACATTGAGCACTTTCTATATAAAAGCATCAAATGATATGGGAAAGAAAATAGTATATGTTGATACGGGCGGTAATCAAAACCTTGCTATAACAGAAAATGGAGAACTTTACGAATGGGAGTTAGGTGGAACTTTAGAATCTCGATATTTGCCTACAAAAGTAATGGAACATGTTAAGATTGCAAAAGCCGGATGGGCACATGTATTAGCAATAGACCAGAGTGGGAATTTATATTGTTGGGGTAATAACGAGTATGGACAATTAGGAGATGGGACAAAAGAGAGCAAAACTACTCCTGTAAAAATTTTGGGAAATGTAGTTGCAATAGCTGCTGGTAATTATCATAGCTTGGCAGTTACAAAAAATGGAGATTTATATGCATGGGGACTCAACGATCGCGGACAGTTAGGAAATGGGACAAGAGTTGACTGTAACAAACCTATTAAGATTATGACAAATGTTAAAGATGTAGCAGCTGGATGGTATACAAGTTTTGCTATTACCAAAAATGGTGATTTATATGGATGGGGTGCAAATGAGGTTGGACAGTTGGGTGATGGCAGTAAAATAGATAAAATTAAACCAGTAAAAATAATGAGTGGGGTTCAAAGTGTTTCTGCAGGAAGTAATCATGTTTTGGCATTAACCAAGAAAGGTGAGTTATATGCGTGGGGCTACAACAATGATAGTGAGTTAGGATTTGATCCGGGATGGGGTAAAAATTTCAGTGAAAAACCGGTAAGAGTAAATTTTAAAGACATAAAAGGTATTTCATATATTTACGCAGGTGAATCTTACAGTTTGTTAATTGATAAAAACGGGGTATTATGGGGATTGGGACGAGGTTATACTGATACTATCGTAATCAAAAATAAGTTTCGCCAATCTAATAATGGTAAACTCATGGAATTTAAGCCTGTTAAGATAATGTCAAATGTTATGTTGGCATCTGGTAAATTAGCAGTGACGAAAGATAAAAAGTTATACATTTTTTGCAATAATACTGGACCATTTATCTTTGGTGCGCCAGAAAGAGTAGATAGGCCTGTTTTAATCATGAAAAATGTTTCTTTATGTAGTGCGGGTGCTGACCATTCTCTTGCTTTAACTAAGGATGGAAAATTATATGGATGGGGCAATAATTCATATAATCAGTTAGGGAACGGAACCAAAAATCCCTTATGTAGGCCCACAAAAATAGATATTAATGTTGGGGAAATTATAGGAATTTTAGCAGGAACTCAACGTAGTTTTTTGATTAATAAAAAAGGTGAACTTTTTGGGTGGGGAAGTAATATAAACAATACTATTGACTTTAGCAACAATAAAATAATTTCAAAACCTAAAATGGTATTAAAAGAAATTAGACAAGTAGATACTAATCAAAATGAAACATTTGTTGTAACAAAAAATGGTAAAATGTATGCGTTAATTTTTGTTGTTCAAGCAGAACGAGATACTCTTAAATGGCAAATTATCAAAGAAAACAGACAAAAAATGTATAACATAACAAACAATGTAGACAAAATTAGTGCAGGGTATCAGACTCTAATCTTGAAAAAGGACGGGACCTTATATGCATTGAAAGGTAAAACTTCATGGAAAGGAAGCCATACGCAAATCGAATCATATGTGATTGAGAAAGTATTGAATAATGTGGTATCAATGGCAAGCGGTTATGACCATTGCTTGGCTGTTACAAAAGATGGAAGTTTATATGCCTGGGGCAGTGATCCAGCTCATGGGGAAATAGGCAATGGAATAGCAATACCCAATCTTCGAATAGATAAACCTGTAAAAGTAATGGATAATGTAAAAATGGTAGCTGCAGGTGCAAATAGAAGCTTTGCATTAACAAAAAATGGAGAAGTTTATGCATGGGGATTTAATTTGGGAACACTTGGAACTGACACAGATTCATGGTATGAACCCAGACCTGTGAAAGTGTTTGAAGGAGCTGTATGGATATCTTGTAAAGGAGGACATGTATTGGCATTGACAAGAGAAGGGGATTTATATGGTTGGGGAGATAATAGTTTAGGTCAAGTAGGAATTGGTGGTATTATTATCTTTAAGCCAACACAGGTAATAATACGGTAAATAATCAATTGTGAAATGTTTATAAGTACTAATTTTTAAGTTAAATAATGCTGATAGCAAATCATAAATGTCTATTTTTAATAAACATATCAGAAATCTATTGTATTTTGTAATTTGCAGAGAAAGACAAATAGTAAAATGTGAAGGGAGGGACGATGATGTGCAGAAAAATAAAAGGAAGGGGTAGATTTAAAATATTAATTTTCCTTTTATTGATAATAATTTATTTTGTCGGTAAAGTTAGTTACATTGGCCATGCCCAGAATACTCAGAATATAAGTAAATATGATAGTGTTTTGAGGCAAACAATTGTAAAATGTTTTGAATCAAACATACCGTTTGGGGCAGAAATAACTGTTTCTGTTACTAATAAAAATTCAAAGTTAAGGGAGAATGTATATTGCAAGGTTTATGTTGATAAGATAAACAATAAATACTTCTATGAGGAAAGAATTAAAGATAAGTATTCATGTTTGTTAATAACAGGAGATACAATTTATTTTAAGAACAACATTTATTACAAAAACAAAAGTAATTCTTTCTACTATTATATGCCTATTAAAAAAGTAAAGGAGCTAACAAATTCGGACTTCGTAATTAATGTTTTAACGTTAAAAAGTAGAAAAGACTTCAACCAGGATCTTAAAAATGCTATTCTAAGTGAAAAAGCAAAGTTTTTCGACCAAATAGTGGTTGTTGGAGGGAAAAAATTAAAGACAAAAAATGCATTAATTACTGTTTCTCAAAGTAAAATGGAAGCATGCACCAAAAAATTCTTGAAAGAAAATATTAAAAAGTTATTTAGCGTAGCAAATATATTTGGAAGATTAGTAGGAGATAGTGTAAATGAAGTATTGGGAGATAAAGGAGATGTGACTGGGAGTCTGGATGTTGTAACTGATCTCTTAGATCTTGTAAGTGATGATTTGCTTGAAATGATACCTATAAATCCTGTTAGATATAACTTTTATATTGAGGAAAATGACTATAAAACTAAGAAAATAATTATTACTTACGATGGTAATTTTACAACATTGCAAATAACCCTTGATAACATCAAATTTGGGAAAGATGTTTTATTCCCTAACCCTCCAAAAGAAGCTTTTAAAAAAAACCGAAAAAATTTCCCTTAAAAGTTACCTCAATGCAATTAAGTTTAATATTGGCTATTAGGATGGTGCAATTCCAGTTTATAATTACTTAATTGTGAATCAAATGCTTGCAGAATTAGACATGAATGGGAGTAATTTTGGATACTAAAATAACAATCAACTTGAATTAATAAGAATTATTAACGATTCTTAAAAAAGACAATATACAATCCTATACTCTCTTAATAAACTTTTTTTAAGGCCTGAAGGTAACCAAATAATATCAAATGAACAATTATGAGATAATAAGAATAAAAAAAGAAAGTTGTAAGCGATAGACTTTTTAAGTTTGTGAAACTTTTTGACAGTAAGTTTGAAACAATTTAAGGTTTAATGTGATGAACGAGAACAAAAAGCAAGAGAAAAGATGTAGCAGGCAAAAGAAAATCAGAGAACAAAGAAATATGGTCAAATGTTAGGAAGGTAATCAGAACCGATGTACGATTTAGGGTAAGAAATAGTTTGCCTAATGATAATTTGTTTTTTGTAGAGGTTTTGGGAATTGTTGAGAGTTTCAATCGAGTTGAGAGTGATTGAGTAAATTTAGCATTATCTTTAGCGGAATTTTGGCGCGTGGTTAGTTGAATACTTTTACAAAAGACAAAAAATTAAGAAATAGAGGGGGTATTACTATGTTGGACTTATTGCAAAGGACAATAATTGAAGGAAGGTTGTCTTGCTATGTGAAGAAAACTAAGGAGTTTAATCCATATGAAAAATCAGATGTTTACGATTGGGAGTTTAAAAAGGAGATAAACCGATACATTTTTAAAGATTCTTATCGTGGATTTAATCCCTATGCAGGGGTTGAAATAATAATTGAGAAAGACAGTAATAAAGTAGTATGGATATGTGATTATGTTGGTTATGTTTTGGATAAATGTCCAATTGGTGCAAATCAAGTATATGATTTTTTAAAAGAAGCTAGGGCTAAGCATTTAGTGGAATGCAAGGATAATCTATTTAAGGATTTTACATACGAAAAAGAATTATTAAAATATAAATCGATATTTGAACTTAAAGCAACGGGAGTATTGGAAAAAACTGATATTTATTATGATAAAGAATTAATTGCCCAACACATTGCATCTGGAATTGTGAAAATATGAGGATGGATTTTTATGAAAATAAAGATTGTTAAATAGAAGATATAGTTATTGAAGGTAAAAATAGTTATATAAGAGATAAAAAAATATCCCCCTTGTCATAAAATATTATAGTGCAAAAACATAACAACCACAAGTTATGCATATTAAGAGCAGGGGTTACTCACTCCCCTGCTTTTGATTTGTCAGGTTATTTAGTTATTGACTTTTTACTTACACATATTTAAAATAGAAAGCTATCTTCAAACTTTTAAAAGGAGGCAGCCAAAGGTCTGAAAATGCTAACCCGAAGAGATGACATTAGAAACATTGCTATAATTGCCCATGTTGACCATGGCAAAACAACCTTAGTTGACGCAATGCTAAAACAAAGTGGAATATTCCGTGAAAATCAGATGGTTGAAGAAAGAGTTTTAGATTCAAACCAGCTTGAAAGAGAAAAAGGAATTACCATAATGGCCAAAAACACAGCCATTATGTACAAAGGCATAAAGATAAATATAATAGACACACCAGGCCATGCAGACTTTGGAAGTGAAGTTGAAAGAGCGCTTGTTATGGCAGATGGTGTGCTTCTGGTTGTAGATGCCTATGAAGGTCCAATGCCACAGACAAAGTTTGTTTTAAGGAAAGCTTTGCAACTTAAACTCAAGTCAGTTGTAGTTATAAATAAAATTGACAGGCCATTTGCAAGGCCTTATGAGGTTTTGGACAAGGTTCTGGACCTGTTTATTGAGCTTGGAGCAGACGAAGACCAGCTTGACTTTCCATATGTTTTTGCATCAGCAAAAGAAGGCATTGCAAAGTTTGATTTGGAAGATGAGAGTCACAATTTAGAACCACTGTTTGAGATGATTATAAACAATATTCCAGCACCAACAGGTGAAATTGATGCACCTTTCCAGATGATTGTGACTTCAATTGACTATGACAATTACCTTGGAAGAATTGCTATTGGGAAGGTTGTAAGAGGCAGTGTAAAACTCAATCAGCAGGTTGCAGTTTGCACAAGACAAGATGGAGTTTTGCAAAAGACAAGGGTTACAAAGCTGTATCAGTTTGAAGGTTTAAAAAGGGTAGAATGTAGCGAGGCAAAGCTAGGTGATATTGTTGCAATTGCCGGAATAGATGGTATCAACATTGGTCAGACAGTGGCAGATGCAGAAAATCCAGAGGCTTTGGAGTTTATCAAGATTGATGAGCCAACAATCTCTATGATATTTTCAACAAACGATTCACCTTTTGCAGGAAAAGAAGGCGAATATGTAACTTCAAGGCACTTACGAGAGCGCCTTTTTAAGGAGCTTGAGAGAAATGTGGGATTAAAAGTTGAAGAGACTGATTCTCCAGATTCATTTAAAGTGTCAGGAAGAGGAGAGCTTCATTTAGCAATATTGATCGAAACTATGCGCAGAGAGGGTTATGAGTTTCAGGTTTCAAAGCCACAGGTTATAACAAAAATTATAAATGGTGAACTTTATGAGCCGTATGAATATTTGATAATTGATATTCCGGAAGAATTTGTGGGCACTGTCATGGAAAAATTGGGTCCGCGAAGAGCACAGCTTCAGAACATGACCATCTTAAACGATGGTTTTATGCGACTTGAGTTTATAATACCAGCACGAGGTCTTATAGGTTTTAGGTCTGAGTTTTTGACAGATACCAAGGGAAATGGTATTATGAACCATGTGTTTTATGATTATATGCCATATGCTGGTGATATTCCAGAAAGAAACAGAGGAGCACTAATAGCTTTTGAAACAGGTGAGGCTGTAACATACGGACTTTACAATGCTCAAGAGAGAGGAAGGCTTTTTATTGAACCGGGGACACAAGTGTATGAAGGTATGATTGTTGGTGAAAGTTCAAGACCTGAGGATATTGTTGTAAATGTGTGCAAGAAAAAACATCTTACTAACATGCGCTCAGCAACTGCTGATGAAGCTTTGAGACTAACCCCGCCTGTAAAGCTTTCATTAGAAGAGTGTATTGAGTTTTTAGCAGAGGATGAGCTTTTGGAGGTCACTCCAAAGAGCCTAAGGCTCAGAAAAAAGATTTTAAACCATGAGATGAGAAAAAAGATGGAAGCAAGAGCTAAAAAAGAGGAAAAAGAGCCTGTATTTTAGGCTCTTTTTTATTGCCGTCTGAAGATATGATATAATATGAGCATCAGTACTGATATGCTTTTATAATTTATAAAATGGGGTATTTGAAAAAATGAAAGTTAAGAATAAAAATGTAAGGGTTTATATTTTCATAATCGGTATAATTACAATGAATGTCCTGCTGCTTGCAATCTTGTTAAAGCTTCAAAAACCTAAAACTAAAGAAGTTTACGTTGAAATTCCGCAAAACACCTCTGTAAAAAATGTTGCTATGATTCTAAAGGAAAAAGGAATAATAAAAAACCCTTATCTTTTCATGCTCTATGTAAAAATTAACAATTACAAGATAGCAGCAGGAAGTTACAAGCTCTCTTCATCTATGAGCTATAAAGAGCTTTGTGAGGCTTTGCAAAAGGGTGTTGTGTTCAAAAAGACAATAAGGTTTACTATTCCAGAAGGTTTTACTTGCGTCCAGATAGCAAAAAGACTGAGCAGTTTGGGAATTGTTGATGAGAAGAAGTTTTTGGATGAGATTAATAACTGCGACTTTGATTTTCGGTTTAAATATTCTTCAAAAAATGTAAAATACAAACTTGAAGGGTTTTTGTATCCTGATACATATGAAATATATGTTGGTGAATCTGAAAGGGATATAATTAAAAGGATGTTAAATAGATTTTTAGAGGTTTACAATAGCATAAAACATAAAAAGACAACCCAGCTTGATGATATTCAAACAGTAATCCTTGCCTCAATTGTTGAAAAAGAGGCTAAAAAAGATTTTGAGCGTCCTATTATTGCAGGTGTGTTTTTGAACAGGTTAAACCAAGGGATAAAGTTAGAAAGCTGTGCGACGGTTGAATATATTCTACCATTTCACAAAGAAGTTTTGTCATATGAGGATATTAAAATTAGATCGCCATATAATACATACCTTTACAAAGGGCTTCCACCTTCTGCGGTATGCAATCCAGGGAAGGAGAGTTTGCTTGCTGCATTGGATCCTCAAAAGACAGATTACTTATTTTTTGTTGCCAAAAAAGATGGAAGCCATATATTTTCAAGGACCTATGAAGAACATTTGAAAGCACAAAAACAACTAAAAGAAGGGAAAAAATAAGACCATGGATATATCCCAGGATATTTTAAATCAGTTTATAAGGTCAAAGCTTACAAATATTGACAGGAAACTTCTAAAGATTGAAGAATATGCCAAAAAGAATAATATCCCAATTGTTTCAAGAGAGGTTTCAAGGCTTCTTACAATCCTAACAATGCTGAGAAAACCAAAAAGAATATTAGAGATTGGAACAGCTATTGGTTATTCAACACTTTCAATGCATATAGGCTTTCCTGAAGCTAAGATAATTTCCATTGAAATGGACTTTGACATGGTTATGCAGGCAAAAAGGAATGTAAAAGAATTTAATGCAGAAGATAAAATAACTATCATCGGTGGCGAAGCAGAAGAGGTTTTACAGGCGATAGATGGGGAGTTTGACATGATATTTTTTGATGCTGCCAAAGCCCAGTATATTGACTATTTTAATCTTACAAAAGATAAGATGTCAAAAGAGTGTTTGCTTGTATGTGACAATGTTCTTTTCAAAGGTATGGTTGTTGGAAGAAGGTATTTGGTTCGAAGAATGATTACAATTGCAAAGAGAATGAACAAGTTTATAAAGATGATTGAAGATGACCCAGAGTTTGTAATGACACTTTTACCGATTAGCGATGGAGTTTTGATTGCTATCAAAAAGTAGTGGAGGTTTTAAAAATGAAAACAAAAAGACCTGAGCTTGTTGCACCGGCGGGGGATTTGGAAAAACTAAAGGTTGCGATAGTGTATGGTGCTGATAGCGTTTATATAGGTGGCAAGGAATTTGGGCTGAGAAAGTACGCAGGAAATTTTGACTTCGATAGTATGAAAGAAGGTATAGAGTTTGCACACAGGTATGGTAAAAAGGTATATCTCACAGCAAATATATTTGCAAGAAATGAAGATATAAAAAAGGTTGATGAGTTTTTTGACAGCATAAAAGATTTGGGATTTGATGGAATAATAGTTTCAGATTTGGGTATTTTCAAAAAAGCAAAAAGACTTGGAATTCCTATTCACATAAGCACTCAGGCAAACACTACCAATTTTGAAAGTGCACGGTTTTGGTATGAACTTGGTGCAAAGAGGATAGTGTTGGCAAGAGAGCTTTCTTTAGAAGAGATAAAAGAGATTCGCCAAAATGTACCCCAAGATCTTGAACTTGAAGCTTTTGTCCATGGGGCTGTGTGCATTTCATACTCGGGAAGGTGTTTTCTGAGCGCATATATGACATACAGAGATGCAAACAGGGGTGAATGTGCACATCCTTGCAGATACAAATACTATATCATGGAAGAAAAAAGACCCGGTCAGTATTTTGAGGTGTTTGAAGATGTCGATGGAACGTATATATTCAACTCAAAAGACCTTTGCATGGTGGAGCACATTGACAAGTTAGTAAAAGCAGGAATTGACGCTTTTAAGATAGAAGGAAGGATGAAGAGCAGCTTCTATGTAGGAACAGTCGTGAGTGTATACAGAAAAGCAATTGACAGGTACTTACAAGATCCAGAACACTTTGAAGTTGATCCCCAGTGGCTTGAGGAGATAGCAAAGTGCTCACACAGAAGCTATACAACAAACTTCTATTTTGGAAAACCATCACACAATGATTATAAATTTGACTCAAGCAAATATATTCGTGAATATGAATTTATTGGCATTGTAAAAGAGGTTTTAGAAGATGGCTGGGCAGTGGTTGAACAGCGAAATAGGTTTTTTAGAGGGGATGTAGCTGAAGTGATGCTGCCAGATGGGACATATTTTGTACAGAAACTTGATAACATTTTCGACTTGGAAGGCAATCCTTTAGATGTTGTACCGCACGCTCAGCAGCTTACTAAAATAAAATTTGACAAACCAGTTGTTGAATTTGCAATGCTTAGAAAAAAAGTAGAAGAATAAATATTTTTGGTGGACATGCAACAAAGCGGGGGAATGATCATATAATTGTATGCGACCAAAAGGCTACTGATTAGGAGTGCATATGCAAAATGTTTTATATCGAAAACGCAAACTCATTCCCCCATCCTCTTTCTGATGAAGAAGAGGAAATGCATTTAAAAAAGATGTGGGAAGGCTGCGTTGAAGCAAGGAACATTCTAATTGAAAAGAATCTGCGCCTTGTTGCCCATATCGCTAAAAAATATACCCTGTCATTTCCAAATTTAACAGATGATATTATTTCTGTGGGAACTATTGGCCTTATTAAAGCTATTGAGACGTATTCTCAAGAAAAAAACACAAGGCTTTCAACATATGCAGCAAAATGTATTGAAAATGAGATATTGATGTATCTTCGCCAAAACAAAAAGTTTTTATCTCAAATTTCGCTTGAAAATCCCATTGGCAGTGATAAAGATGGAAATGAAATAACGCTTATAGATGTTTTACAAAGTGACCAAGATGATATAGATGACCAAGTAGATGTGAAGATACAGATAAAAAATTTATTGAGGAAACTTGACAAGATTTTAAAAGGGAGGGAAAAACACATAATTGAGCTTCGGTATGGACTTAAAAATGGCAAGGAAAGAACTCAAATGGAAGTTGCTAATTTATTGGGAATATCCCGTTCATATGTCTCTCGGATTGAGAAAAAAGCTTTGAAAAAGTTGTACAATGAATTACAAAAGAGCTGTAAAGAAAGCTATTAAAATGGTCGGGATGACAGGACTTGAACCTGCGACCTCCTGGTCCCGAACCAGGCGCTCTAGCCAAACTGAGCCACATCCCGACCTTTTGTTTGTTTGCCTTTTTCAATTCTGTTTGCAAATCTCTACTTTACATTATATAATAATTTTCAAAAAAATCAAATGTAAAAGGAGTAATCAGTTTGAGGTTAATTAGAAAAAGATTTTACCCTGAAGAGGAGATAGATATATCTTCTGATGAGATAGTTTACATGGATGATGATGTACTTATAACTAAGTGGCTTCCTATTAAAAAAAGAGAAGATATCAAATGGGGCGCTTCTTGTGTGTATCTTAAAAAAGGTATTAAAATTAGCAAGGTTTTTGATTATAACGATAGACTGCTATACACTTATTGTGATATTATAGATACGCATATAGACAACGATAAAATTGTAACAGAGGATTTGCTGGTTGATGTTATAGTTTTTCCAGATGGAAGCTACAAAGTTGCTGACATTGATGAACTAATTTGTCTTAGAAAAGAAAACAAGATTTCAGAAGAAATTGTTCTTATGGCGTTGGAGAGACTAAACCTTCTACTTAACGATCTTTACAATGGCTTTGAGCTGGACAAGGTTGAAGAATATCTTAAAAAAGGAGTGAATTAAAACAACAATGATAATAATTGGTGAAAAGATAAACTCAACAGTCAAGAATGTTGCTGATGCAATAAAAGAGGGCAACTTTGAATACATTGTAGAGCTTGCAAAAAAACAGTATTTAGCAGGAGCTCATTATATAGATGTAAATGCAGGAGCTTTTGTAGATATTGAAACAGAAGTTTTAAAAAAGATGATTGAAAGTATTCAAAAGGAGATTGATGCCCCACTTTCAATTGACAGTCCAAGACCAGAGGTCATAGGAGAGGTTATGAAAATTTATAAAGGAGAAAGAGCCATCTTTAACTCTGTGATATACGAAGAGGGGATTTTGTCAAGAGCGCTACCTATTATCAAAGAGTACAACATGAAGGTAGTTGCTCTTTTGATGGACGATGTCGGTATACCTGATGAGCCTGAAAAAAGAGTTGAGATTGCAAAAAGGCTTGTTGACAGGTTAACAAATAATGGCATTCTTGAAGAAGACATATTCTTAGACCCAATGCTCCAGCCAGTGTCTGTTGACCAAAGATATGTTTATGTTGCGCTTGAAACAATAAAACTCATTAGAAAAGAATTTGAAAATGTAAATATCATCTGCGGTCTTTCAAATGTGTCATTTGGACTTCCAAAAAGAAGATGGTTAAATAGAGCATTTTTGCCCATTGCCATTTATTTTGGCTTAAATAGCTGTATCGCTGACCCGTTAGATGATGTTTTGATGAAGTTAATCTACGCTGCAGAGGCCCTTTCAGGTCGAGATGAGTTTTGTATGGAATATATTACAAAGGCAAGGGAAGGATTTTTAGCTTAAAATTTTTAGTCTGAAAAGGTGGAGAGATGTTAAAAATTTCTAATATACAGCAAAATAGTTTGGCAGATAAGTGTGGTTTTAAACCAGGAGACATAGTTTTAAAAATAAATGGTTGTGAGATAAATGATATAGTTGACTACTTGTACTATTCCAAGGAAGAGAAACTTACAATTGAGTATTTGAGGGATGGGAAAATTTATAAAATCGGGCTTATAAACAAAAAATTAAAACCTCTTGGAATAGAGTTTAAATACGAGAAAGTTAAAAGGTGTGTAAACAAGTGTATATTCTGTTTCATTGACCAGCTTCCAAAAGGTATGAGGAAGACTCTTTATATAAAAGATGATGATACTGCACTTTCAATTTTAAGTGGTAATTATATTACACTTACGAACTTAACTGAGAAAGACTTTGAAAGGATAGTTAAATTTCATTTAAGTCCTCTGAAAATCTCTGTTCATACAACAAACCCAACCTTAAGAAAATTTATCTTGAAAAACCCCAGGGCTGCACTGATTTTGGACCAGATAGAATTTTTAGCAAAACACAATATAGAGTTTGACGTCCAGATTGTTCTCATGAAAGGAATAAATGACGGCTTTGAGCTTGACAGAACAATCTCTGATTTGTCAAAATTTTATCCTAATATTCGCTCTATAGCAGTTGTACCAGTTGGACTTACAAAATACCGTGAAGGATTATATCCTTTGGAGCCTTTTTCTAAAGATGATGCAAAGAAGGTCTTGAATCAAATATCAGTATGGCAAAGAAAATTTAAAAAAGAATTTGGTACCAAGCTTGTTTTTGCATCTGATGAGTTTTATATCAAAGCTCAAGAGGATATACCAGGTTGTGAGTTTTACGAGGATTTTAGGCAAATAGAAAATGGGGTGGGTTTGCTTGCACTGTTTAGAAGACAGTTTTTAGGAGCATTAAAGAAACTAAAACCAGATTATAATCTTAAGAAGCATGTAACACTTATAACAGGTGTTTCGGCATATGACTTTATGAAAGATTTAATAAAAGTATTTAACAGAAAATTTCCAAATGTGAAAGTTGATATTGTAAAAATTGTGAACAATTTCTTTGGGCATACTATTACAGTTGCAGGGCTTCTCACTGGCAAAGACATAATTGATCAGCTACAAAATGTTAATATTGGTGATTATATTTTGATTCCTTCATGTGCTCTTAACTATGAAAATAAGTTTTTAGATGATGTTCATATAGATGAGTTAAAAAAGAGATTTAAATGTCCAGTTTATCCTGTAGAAAATCATGGCAGAAAACTACTTTACTATTTACTGAAAGGTGGTGAAAAGGGTTGAAGCCAACTGTTGCGATTGTGGGAAGACCAAATGTAGGGAAATCTACGCTTTTCAATAGGCTAATTGGTGAGAGGCGTGCAATTGTCGATGACACGCCGGGTATTACACGCGACAGGATTGTGGGCGAGACAGAGTGGAGAGGGATTACTTTTAATGTAATAGACACAGGCGGTATTGAACCTTATTCTGAAGATATTATTTTAAAACAAATGAGACGCCAAGCACAGTTTGCTATTGACATGTCTGATGTAATAATCTTTATGGTGGATGGCAAAACTGGGCTTACTGATGCAGACAGAGAAGTTGCAAATATGTTAAGAGTTTCAAAAAAACCTATTGTGCTTGCAGTAAATAAAATTGACAACATATCAGAGCAGCCCATAATTTATGAGTTTTATGAGCTTGGACTTTCTGACCCAATTCCTATGTCAGCAGAACACGGCAGTGGTGTTGGAGATGTATTAGATGCAGTTGTTAGTTATTTTGATAAAGTGGGAATAAATGAAATAGAAGAAGATTCCATAAAGGTTGCTATAATAGGAAAGCCAAATACAGGAAAATCCTCTCTTGTAAACTATATACTTGGAGAAGAGAGAGTTATTGTAAGCGATATTCCGGGTACAACGCGAGATGCGATAGACTCATATGTTGAGTTTGAAGGTATTCCTCTAACTTTGATTGACACAGCAGGTCTTAGGCGAAAGAGCAAGATTTATGACAATATTGAGCGCTACAGTATGCTCAGGACTCTTTCTGCAATAGAAAGAAGTGACATTTGTATTATACTTATTGATGGGACAGAGCCGGTGTCTGAACAGGATGCAAAGATAGCTGGATATGCTTATGAGGCAGGAAAAGGATGCATTATTGCTGTAAACAAGTGGGATGCAGTTGAGAAGGATGAAAAGACGGCAGATGAATACAAAAAGCAAATAGAGGAGAAACTCAGTTTTCTCAAATTTGCACCTGTTTTGTTTATCTCTGCAAAGACAGGTTTTAGAGTGAAGAAACTTTTGGAAACTGTTTTGTATGTATACGGAAATTACACACGAAGAATTACAACAGGACAAATAAACGATGTTTTAGCAGAAGCAACAACAATATATCAGCCGCCAAGTGACAAAGGAAAACAGCTTAAAATTTATTACATGACACAAGTGGGCGAAAAGCCTCCAAAGATGGCTATATTTGTAAATGATAAAGATTTATTTCACTTTTCATATCAAAGGTATATTGAAAACTATCTTCGAAAGACATTTGACTTCACAGGGGTGCCTATAGTATTTCTAATAAGAGAGAAAGGGGAAAAGGATTAATGAAAGCACTTCAGATTTTGATTGTGCTTGCAGTAGGATATTTGATTGGAAGTGTACTGCCAGCTCTTATAATTGGTAAGATGTTAAATGGAGTTGACATTAGAAAATACGGGAGCGGGAATCCGGGCACTACCAATGTTCTTCGTACAATGGGAATAGGTCCTGCTATTTTGGTATTTACTATTGATGTTTTGAAAGGTGTTGTAGCAACTTTGTTTGCTAAGATTGTGATGCCAGATGACGTTGTTTTAGGTGTTACACTTGCTGGCTTTGCAGTTATCTGTGGTCACAATTGGCCCTTGTACTTCGGATTTAGAGGAGGAAAAGCGGTTGCAACATCTATTGGTGTTGCGCTTGTGGCAACACCAGTTATTACCCTTGTTGTAATAGCACTTGCATTGATTGTACTTGTTATAAAAAGATACGTGTCTTTGACAAGTATAGTAGGTAGCATCTTGTATTTCCTTGTTATTTTGATATTTGCAAGGGAATACTGGTTTTTGGCTCTTATAATAATGGTTGTCATAATTATCCGCCACAGAGAAAATATTAAAAGGCTTTTGAATGGCACGGAGAGGAAGATTGGGGAGAGGGTAAAACTTCAATAATGAGCGCTTATGATAACATTGCGTGGTACTACAAGAGATTTTCTAATGTCTTTTTTAACAAGAAATTAATTTTTAGATTTTTAAAAAATACATTTCTTGAGTTTGGTATTTCAAAGAAAGCAAGAATATTAGATATTGGATGTGGAACAGGTTCTATTTTGCGCTCTTTGGCCCAAATAGGTTTTAAAAAACTTTATGGTATTGACATATCAAGGCAGATGATAAAATTTGCTTATATTACAAACTCATCTTTTAATGTGAGACTCTACAATAAAAACTTTTTGGATTTTGTGCCAAGAAATAAATTTGATGTGGTACTTTCTACCATGGATGTTTTAAATCATGTGGATAAAAAGAACCTTTTAAGGTACTTAAAAAATGTAAGGAGTGTCCTAAAGAGTAATGGGTTGTTTATATTTGATATAAATCTAAAAGAATATCTAAAAAGCTTGGGGAAAAGAGAAAAAGTGGTCAAAAAAGGAGATGACATATTATTTACTTGGAAGTTTAAAGCAATGCGAAAGAAAATTTCTATTAATTTTTCAATAGCAGATACAAAGGCAGCTGTCCATGATAAGATAATTGAGTACATTTATTCGGAGAGAGAGATTGAAAAGCTTTTAAAGAAAAGCAAGTTTGTAATTGTCAAGAGGATTTATAACTACAATAGTCATAACAAAACTTGCTTTTGCACGAAAGTTTGTTACGTTTGCAAGAAGATTTAGTGCATAAAACTTTCTAAAAATAGTCACAATATTATTTGTAAATGATTTAAATGTGAAAAAAAGAAGGTGAGCTTTTCTAAAATGCGTGGAAGAGTTAAGTGGTTCAACCCTGAGAAGGGATATGGATTTATCAGTACTGAAAATGGTGATGATGTTTTTGTTCATTTTTCAGCCATCAGCATGGAAGGATATAAGACTTTAGCAGAGGGGCAGATGGTCGAATTTGATGTTGTAAAGAGTGAAAGAGGGAACCAAGCAGTGAATGTAAGAAAGGTAAAATAAGCTTCTGGCAGTTTTGCTGGAAGCTTTTTTGTTTTTGGTATAAAATAAAATCTATAAAACCTAAAAACTTTGGCTTTTGGGGGTAGTATTACTTATGGCAAGAATATTAAGAGCACTATCAAATGACAAAAATATTGCAATCTTCATCATGGACTCAACAGACATAGTTGAAGAGGCAAGAAAAATACATAATCTTCCACCTATCCCAACAGCGGCCTTAGGAAGGCTTTTGACAGCCGCATCAATGATGGGGGTTATGTTAAAAGGTGAAAGGCATACAATTTCAATTCAGATTTCTTGCACAGGAGTTTTAAAAGGCTTGGTTGCAGTTTCTGATTCAAAAGGAAATGTCAAAGGTTATGTAAAGAATAAAAATGTGCTCACAGAGATAAACGAAGCAGGAAAGCTAAACGTGAAAGGTGCAATAGGAGAAGGCACACTAACAGTTATAAAGGATCTGGGGTTGAAAGAACCGTATATTGGTCAAATTGAGCTTGTGTCAGGTGAGATTGCAGAAGATATAACTCACTATTTTGCTTTGTCAGAGCAGATTTCCTCTGCTGTTGCACTTGGTGTTTTGATAGACAAAGACGAGAGTGTAAGGTCAGCTGGGGGATTTATAATCCAAGTTTTGCCTGAAACAAGCCCTGATGTTATTCTCAACCTTGAAGAAAGGCTCAAAAGTTTTTCAAATATCTCTTCTATTCTGGCTGAAAATGATATTGTAGATATTGTAACAGAACTTTTTGGAGACATTGAGTATGAGATTTTAGATGAGTATTATCCAAAGTACAAATGTGATTGTTCAAAACAAAAGGTAGAGAGTATAATTCCCCTTCTTACTGACGATGAGATATCTGATGAGAGGATAGAAATTGTCTGTAGCTTTTGTGAGAAGAAATATTATTTTACAAGAGAAGAAGCTTTTAAAATTAAATATGGCTCGAAATAATAAGAAAATTTAAGCTATCTTTAGCCTGGGCGAGAAAATTTGAAAAAAATCAAAGAAAATAATAAAATTTAGCCTGATTCTGCCTAAAAAATGCTATTGAAAAACACTAAGATGTCAAGTATAATAAAACATGTCGCCGCTGATTAAATGCGGCGACGACAAAAAAACAATAAATATGGGCGGTTAGCTCAGCTGGGAGAGCACCTGCCTTACAAGCAGGGGGTCGCAGGTTCGAGCCCTGCACTGCCCACCATCTAAAATGGCCCAGTAGCTCAGTCGGTTAGAGCGCCAGCCTGTCACGCTGGAGGTCGAGGGTTCAAGTCCCTTCTGGGTCGCCAGTTTAAGACATGCCTCGGTAGCTCAGTTGGTAGAGCAGAGGACTGAAAATCCTCGTGTCGGTGGTTCGATTCCGCCCCGAGGCACCAAAGGAATATTATGATGAGCGGGAATAGCTCAGGTGGTAGAGCGCTACCTTGCCAAGGTAGATGTCGCGGGTTCGAGTCCCGTTTCCCGCTCCAAAATTTTATAAAAAAAGTGGCGCCATAGCCAAGCGGTAAGGCAAGGGTCTGCAAAATCCTGATTCCCCGGTTCAAATCCGGGTGGCGCCTCCAATATATGAAAGTTATCAAACCTGCTCAAAAAAGTTGAGCAGGTTTTTTGTTTTTCAAAGAAGGATTTTTTGACCTTTGCGTAGAATAAAAATATATTGTACGCTTTTTTAAAGGTCGTCAAATTGTTGACAAAAAAATTTTATTCTAAAGAGGAGGGATTATTGTGGGAGCCTACATAGCTTTAATCTATGGAGTAATTGTATTTGCAATTCTCGTAATCATTGGTCTTGTCAAATTTATCTTCTCTCAAGAAAAGGGCAATGAGAAGATGCAGGAGATTGCAGGTGCAATTCGAGAAGGTGCCATGGCATTTTTGAACAGGCAGTACAAAACTATTGGTATTCTTGCATTGATTGTTGCTGTTATAATCATCATTGCAAATTATTTTGGTAACCTTTCAAAAGGTTCATCGCAGGCTGCTTCGATTGCTTTTCATATAGGTTTTGCGTTTATAACAGGTGCACTCTGCTCAGCAATATCTGGGTATTTGGGAATGTATATTGCAGTGAATTCTAACGTCAGAGCTGCAGCAGGTGCAAGAAAAGGTTTAAATAGAGCTTTGCAAATAGCTCTTCGTGGTGGTGCTGTAACAGGTTTGGCTGTGACAGCTCTGTCGCTTTTGGGTGTTGCAACACTATTTTTACTGTACGGTGGAGCTTCTGGAAAAGAAAATCTTATAAAAGAAGCACCTTCGCTGATTGTTGGTTTTGGATTTGGTGCATCGTTTGTGGCTCTCTTTGCACAGCTTGGCGGCGGAATTTATACAAAGGCTGCTGACGTTGGTGCTGACCTTGTGGGTAAGGTTGAAGCAGGAATTCCTGAGGATGACCCGAGAAACCCAGCTGTTGTTGCTGACCTTGTTGGGGACAATGTAGGTGACTGCGCAGGACGTGGTGCAGACCTTTTTGAGTCTACAGCAGCTGAGAATATAGGGGCTATGATATTGGGTGTTGCATTATATCCTGTGTTTGGGTGGAAAGGAATTTTATTCCCACTGGTTGCGCGTGCGATAGGTATTGTTTCCTCTGTCATTGGACTTTTCTTTGTAAACACGAAAGACGAGAGTAAGGATCCAATGAAGGCTTTGAATAAAGGATATTTTGTGACCACGATTTTGAACTTGCTTGTTTTGATATTTGTAGTAAAGGCAATGTTAAGTGGAGAGCTTCCAAATGGTCAGAAAGTTAACTGGTGGCTTTTATATGGTTCTGCAGTTACAGGAATTATACTGAGCTATATTTTCGTATGGCTTACAGACTTTTATACCTCATATCACTACAGACCTGTTAAGGAGATAGCAAAAGCTTCAACAACTGGTCCTGCAACAAATATCATAACAGGTATGTCTGTTGGTATGGAATCAACTGCACTGCCAGTTATATTTATCTCAATTGCAATTTATATTGCATACAAGCTTGGTCAGCATGCACTTCCTGGGTTTGCAACCGGAGGACTTTATGGCACAGCTATTGCGACAATGGGTATGCTTTCAACCTGTGCATATATTTTAGCAATGGACACATTTGGACCGATTACAGACAATGCCGGTGGTATCACTGAGATGTCAGGCGCACCAGAAGAAGTAAGGAATGTCACAGACAGGCTTGATGCTTGTGGAAATACAACAAAGGCTCTTACAAAAGGTTATGCAATTGGCTCTGCTGCTCTTGCAACTTTCTTACTTTTCTCAGCTTACCTTGATGAGGTCAAAAAGATACTGGGAAGACCACTTGAGTCTTGGTTCTCTGTTGACATTGGCAAACCTGAGGTATTTATCGGTGCATTTATAGGTGCAATGGTGGTATACCTCTTTAGCTCAACAGCAATAAGGGCGGTTGGAAGAGCAGCACAATATGTTATTTTAGAAGTAAGACGTCAGTTCAAAGAAATCCCAGGTATCATGGAAGGAAGAGCAAAACCTGATTATGCAAAGTGCGTTGACATTGTTACAAAGGGTGCTTTAAAAGAAATGGTGGTGCCTGGTATGATAGTTGTAATTGCACCAATACTTGTTGGAATACTACTTGGCAAAGAAGCAGCAGCAGGATTTTTGATGATTGGCACAATTGCAGGTGTGATTTTGGCACTATTCCTCAACAACGGTGGCGGTGCATGGGACAATGCTAAAAAATACATTGAGCTTGGCAACTACGGTGGCAAGAGGTCAGATGCGCACAAGGCAGCAGTTGTTGGCGACACAGTTGGAGATCCTTGCAAAGATACAGCAGGTCCATCTTTGCATGTTCTTGTAAAGCTCATATCAACAATTACTCTTGTATTTGTGTCTCTATTTAGATAATAGTTTTGACAATTCAGAGGAAGTTTTTGAAAAAAGATAAGGGGAAGGGACTGAAAAAAGCCTTTCCCCTTTATTTTTTTGTTTTTGAGAGTAGTATTGTTTAAAATTAAATTGAGTTGTTAAACAATTTTCAAAAATGGTATAATAAAATTAAGGAAATGAATAGGGGGGAGCACAGATGGGTCTGTTTGGATTAGGTGTGCCAAAACAGATAAAAGAGCTTGGGCGCGACATCTGTGAACCGCTCGATGTTGAGTACATTGAAGGTCATCCAGACATAAAGTATCAGGGTAGAATGAAGTTGCATGTCTGTCAAAACGGTTTTTACCTAATTGACCCATCAAAAAAGCACTTTGGAGTTGTTAAGTGGACAGATTTTAAAGATGCATATCCCAGCAAGACAGGTGACAGAAGAACAGTGATTGCAACAAATAATTTTAAGATCTACTTACTTGGTATTGAAGAAAGAGTTTGCGAGGTTTTGACAAAGAGGATGGCAAGCTAAGGTGAGGTAAGTATATGCTTGAAAGGTGTTTTATAAGGAGAGGGACTGCGCTTTGCAGTCCTTTATTTTTTGGACCAAATACGTCAAAATATTTATACTTCTACAGAAAAGTTATTGAGATGGGAATTTTTAATTTAATCGAGGTCTAAACTCAAAAAATGAAATTACTTTGACGAAAAAAGCAAAATTGAGCATTGACAAAGTTGCAAGTAGTTGTATAAAATTTTAACAGAAAACTACAGGGAATAAGTGGTTAAAAGATTAATTGTAGCAAAAATCATAAATGAACAAGAAAAAACATAAAAGCTATATTTTAGCAAAAGGATAAGGATAATGAAGTAAAGAGGTTATAACAAAATATTTTTGAACTTTCATCATAATTGGGAAACAACATATTTCATACCTTCTGTTTCGATTTCTAATGTGGGACTCGATGGTCCTCTGGTTATTCACTTAATGTAACTTACTCCTCTGTAAATAAATATTGGCAAAGATGCAGTGGAGGTCAAACAATTAATTAATATTGCAAACTTAAGGAATGATTCGATATTGAACAAACAAAACGATTGGAAATTTGCTTTAATGGTTATAGGAACAATAACTTTTGTTTTAATGTTTATAGCCATCTTTATATTCAAAGATACAAACACATCTCTTTTATTTCTTCTTTCAGTGTTAACTGCTACCTATATATATCAAACCATCTTTAATAAAAATAAATAATAAAACGATTCAATATCAATAGTTGGGGTGGGTAAAATAACTAAATGCCTACCCCTGTTTAATTTATTGAGAAATTTAGGTTCTTTATAAATAATTCTACCCTTCTTATTTTTCTTGATAATGAGATTTTTTTACTATAAAATAAAAAAGAGTAGCAGAAAAAAGCTTTAAAAACAAAAGGAGATGAGATAAAGCATGATTACAAGAAACGATGTTGAATATGTTGCAAACCTTGCAAGACTAACTTTGACAGAAGAAGAGATAGAGAAGATGACAAAAGAGCTTGGTGCTATAATTGAATTTGCAAATAAGCTTTCTGAGCTAAATACTGAAGGGATTGAACCAACTGCGCACGTTTTTAACCTTTACAATGTTTTTAGAAGCGATGAGGTAAAACCTTCATATCCACGTGAAGAGATTTTGAAAAATGCTCCATCTCATGACGATGTTTGTATAAAAGTCCCAAAAATAGTAGAATAAATCTTTATATGTAAGGAGGCAAAACAGAAGATGCTCTACAGACTGACTGCGCACGAGGCAATTGATCTTATCAAGAAAAAAGAGGTCAAGTGCCAAGAAGTTGTTGAAAGTGTTCTTGAGAGAATTAAACAGGTTGAAGATAAAGTAAAGTCGTATATAACAATCACAGAACAAGAAGCTTTAGAAAATGCAAAGAAGATTGATGAGAAGATAGCAAAAGGCGAAGATGTAGGGGTGCTTTACGGTCTTCCAATTGCCTTGAAAGATAATCTTTGCACAAATGGAATAAAAACAACCTGTGCATCTAAAATCCTTTACAACTTTGTTCCCCCTTACGATGCAACTGTTGTGAAAAAGCTAAAAGAAAATAATATGACGCTTTTAGGAAAGCTCAATATGGACGAGTTTGCAATGGGCTCATCAACAGAAAACTCTGCTTTCCACACAACAAGAAATCCGTGGGATTTGGAAAGAGTTCCGGGGGGTTCATCAGGTGGGTCTGCTGCGGCTGTTGCGGCAGATGAAGCATTTTTCACACTTGGCTCTGACACAGGTGGGTCTATCAGACAGCCAGCTTCACTTTGCGGAGTTGTTGGCATGAAACCAACATATGGAAGAGTTTCGCGATTTGGGCTTGTTGCTTTTGCATCTTCTCTTGACCAGATAGGGCCTTTGACAAAAGATGTTGAAGACTGTGCTTTAGCTATGAATATCATCTGCGGACATGACCCATATGATGCAACATCAGCACCAGTTGATGTTCCTGACTTTACAAAGGCTCTTGTAAATGATGTCAAAGGTCTTAAGATTGGAGTTCCAAGAGAATATATGGAAAAAGGAATTAACCATGAAGTAAAAAAAGCTGTTGAAAAAGCCCTTGAACTTTTAAAGTCTTTGGGTGCAGATTATGAAGAGTTTTCAATACCAATTGTTGAGTATGCGCTCCCAACATACTACATCATTGCATCATCTGAGGCAAGTTCAAACCTTGCAAGGTACGATGGAATCAAATATGGGTACAGAACACAAAACTATGAAGACCTAATAGATTTATATAAAAAGACAAGGTCTGAAGGGTTTGGGGCTGAAGTAAAAAGAAGAATTATGCTTGGCACATATGCACTTTCTGCGGGGTATTATGATGCATACTACAAAAAAGGGCTTCAGGTAAGAACATTGATTAAGCGAGCATTTGACCAAGCTTTCCAAAAGTATGATGTTATTGTGACACCAACAAGCCCGACAACAGCGTTCAAAATTGGTGAAAAGGTATCAAATCCGCTTGAGATGTATATGTCTGATATATGTACAGTGCCTGTAAATATTGCAGGACTTCCTGCTATTTCTATTCCATGCGGATTTGATAGTAATGGTCTTCCAATAGGTCTTCAAATAATAGGAAAGGCGTTTGATGAAGAGACTATCTTGAGAGTTGCATATACCTATGAACAAAATAGTGGATATAAAAACCTAAAACCCAAGAATTTATAAATCTTTACAAAAAGTTATTAATCAAGAGGTGAAAAAAGAAGATGGAATATGAGGTTGTGATAGGTTTAGAAGTACATGCAGAGCTTGCAACAAAATCAAAGATATTTTGCAGCTGCACCACAGAGTTTGGCGGTGAGCCAAATACCCACTGCTGTCCCATTTGCACTGGTATGCCAGGTGTTCTTCCTGTTTTGAACAAAAAGGCAGTTGAATATGCCATAATGGCAGGGCTTGCAACAAACTGCAAGATTGCAAAATATAGCAAACAGGATAGAAAAAACTATTTTTATCCTGATCTACCAAAAGCATATCAGATCTCGCAATATGATCTTCCACTTTGCTATGATGGTTATATAGATATTGAAGTTAATGGTGAAAAGAAGAGAATAGGTATAAAGAGAATTCACATTGAAGAGGATGCTGGGAAGCTTCTTCATGACCAATGGGAGGAAGGTAGTCTTGTTGACTTTAACAGATGTGGTGTGCCTTTGATTGAGATTGTTACAGAACCTGATTTACGTTCAAGTGAAGAGACACGAATTTTCCTTGAAAAGCTAAAGGCAATTTTGCAATACACAGGGGTTTCTGACTGCAAGATGCAGGAAGGTTCGCTCAGAGTAGATGTAAATCTTTCTGTAAGACCAAAAGGTTCAAAAGAGTTTGGAACAAGGACCGAGATGAAAAACTTAAACTCATTTAGGTCTGTTGTCAGGGCTATTGAGTATGAAGCAAAGAGGCAAATAGAGGTTTTGGAAAGTGGCGGTGTTGTTGTACAAGAGACAAGAAGATGGGACGAGGCAAAAGGTATAACCCTTTCAATGAGGACAAAAGAAGAAGCGCACGACTATAGATACTTTCCGGAGCCTGACCTTCCACCTATAATTGTAGACGACAACTGGATTGAGGAGATCAGAAAGAGAATCCCTGAACTTCCTGACCAGAAAAAGGAAAGGTATATAAAAGAGTATGGGCTTCCAGAATATGATGCTGGAGTTCTTACATCATCAAAGGCAATAGCAAACTATTTTGAAGAGTGCATAAAATACACCCAAAATATAAAGGCTGCAAGCAACTGGATGATGGGAGAGATTATGAGGATATTAAATGACAAAGGATTAGAGCCTGAGGAAATTGACAATATAAAGATTAAGCCAAATCAGCTTGCAAGCTTGATTAACCTTGTTGATAACAAGACAATTTCCAATACTATTGCAAAACAAGTCTTTGAAGAGATGTTTGAAACAGGCAAAGATCCAGAGGTCATTGTAAAGGAGAAAGGACTTGTTCAGATAACAGACAGGAACGTAATTTTAGAAGCTGTGAAACAGGCAATAGTAAACAATCCAAAATCAGTAGAAGACTACAAGAATGGAAAAGAGAAGGCGTTTGGATTTTTGGTGGGCCAAGTTATGAAGATAACAAAAGGCAAGGCAAACCCACAGCTTGTAAATGAAATCTTAAGAGAGGAGCTTGAGAAAATTTAAGCTCCCTCTTTTTTAAATTTTTTGAAAAGGTGAGAATGAAGGTGGAAACCAAAAGGTTTGGAATTGAGGAAGAAATCTTAGATAAGATTATCGAAATTTTTAAGAAATACAAGCAAGTAATAAAAGCTTGTATCTTTGGTTCGAGGGCAAGAGGAGACTATAGAAGAGGTTCTGACGTGGACATATGTATTTGGCTTGAAGAGGAGAGTGAAAATCCAATTTATAAAATCCAGGATGAATTAGAAGAAGTTAATACAATATTGCTGTTTGATGTTGTTGCATTCAATAGCATTACAAAAGAAAGTCTCAAAGAAAGTATCATGAAAGAAGGAGTAATTATATATGAAAGAGAGAATAACAGAGAAGTATGAAGATTTTAAGACTGCTTTAAAAAAATTAGAAGAAGGTATAAGTATACAGCCGGACAAGGATATTATTATGGACGGGGCAATCCAGAGATTTGAATTTGTCTTTGAGCTTTCATGGAAGCTCATGAGGGAATATTTGAAGTATACTGGTTTGGAGATTAACAATCCTCGGGGCGTTATAAAGTATGCATATCAAAACGGCATTATAGAAGACGGTGACAAGTGGGCTAAAATGCTTTCAGATAGAAATATGACTTCAAACTTATATAACCAAAAAATATCTTACAAAAATTACCAAAACATTAAATTTGAGTATATAGAGTTATTTAGGAAGCTACTTTTAAAATTTGAAAATATAATATCTTCTGAGCTGTGAAGATGGCAAATTTGTTGATGGATTTGCAAAAAAAGGGTAAAATAAAATTAAGAAAAGAAGCTTTTAACAAAGCAGACATTTGAGGAGATGGTAAGATGCAAAAGAAAGAGAAAAACAACAACTTTTACATGGCGTTTTGTGATGATAGGTTCAAGATAAACAGAATTGCAATTACCTTTATAGACAAGCTTGAAAGGGAGAAAAATACTTTAAATGCTCTATTTCCAATGGTTTTAATAAGAGGGAACAATAAGTACAAGGATATGAAAGAAATAAATAGATTTTTGGACAATATGTATGGTGCAACTCTGAGCATTGACGTGGATAAAAAAGGCGATTTGCAGACAATCACCTTTTCAATAAGTTTTTTGAACGACAGATTTGCTGGCGAGCAGCTTTATGAGAAGTCCTTGCAGTTTTTACATGACATAATCTATGGACCAATAGAATATGGTGGTGGATTTAAAGAAGAGGTGATAGAACAAGAAAAGAACAATCTCAAACAGGAAATAGAAGGCAGAATCAACGACAAGGTCCAGTACGCAATTGACAGGTGTATAGAGATAATGTTTGAGGGTCAAAATTATGCCCTTTATGAAAAGGGGAATGTTGATGATTTGAAGACCATAACAAAAGATAAACTATTTTTGCAGTACAAAGAAGTAGTTGAGAAAAAGCCTATGTATGTGATGATTTATGGCGACTACAACGAAGAATATGCAATTTCTAAAGCGTTAGAAGTATTTGGACAAAATCAAAGAGAAGATATCAAAAATGATTTTTCTATTAATCTTCCTTTTGCTGGTACAAGGTATATTACAGAGGAAATGGAAGTAAACCAAGGCAAGATTTCGATTGGTATAAGGACAAATGTTGACACAAGGTCCACTGATTACTACAAACTTTTGATGTTAAACGGAGTTTTAGGTGCATCACCAAAATCAAAGTTATTCGAAAATGTGCGTGAAAAGGCTTCGCTTTGTTACTATGCATTTTCAAGGGTTGATAGATTCAAGTCAGTCATGGTTATAAGTTCTGGAATAGAGATTGAAAACTATGAAAAAGCTTTGAATCTGATTTTACAGCAGCTTGAGGATATCAAAAAAGGCGTGATCACAACGGTTGAATATGAAAGTGCCTTAAATTATTACAAAACAGCGCTGATGGCTATTTATGACAGTCCAAGAGATCTACTTGGATTTTACCTCAATCAGGCTTTAGTGGGTGAGATGCTTGAACCAAAAGAGATTTTTGAAATGCTTAAAGATGTGAATGTTTCAGATGTAAAAGAGATTGCTAACAGATTTGAGGTTGATACAGTATATTTCTTGAGAAACAGAGGTGCAATGTAAGATGGAGAGAATATACGATGACATTTTGCACGAAGAAGTTTATGTAAACTCATATACAAATGGACTAAAAGCATTTGTCATCAAGAAGAAGAACTTTAGTAAGGCCTTTGCTGGCTATGCTACAAAATATGGATCTGTCGACAGCAAATTTATTCATCCTAAAACAAATGAGATAGTTGAAGTTCCAGATGGAATTGCGCACTTTTTGGAGCATAAACTGTTTGAAGAGCAAGAGGGAAATGTATTTGACAGGTTTGCAAAGTTTGGTGCCATGGCAAATGCCTTTACTTCATTTAAAGAGACAGTTTACTATTTCATCTCAACCCAAAACTTTTACGAAAACTTTGAAATACTTTTGGATTTTGTACAAAACCCATATTTTACAGACCAAAATGTTGAAAAAGAAAAGGGTATAATTGCACAAGAGATAAGAATGTATCAGGACAATCCAAATTGGAGAGTGTATTTTAACCTCTTGAACGCCCTATACGTTGAACATCCTGTTAAGATTGACATAGCAGGGACACTTGATAGTATCCAAAAAATTACAAAAGATGACCTTTACCTATGTTACAATACATTTTACCATCCAAGCAATATGATTATTGTAGTATGTGGTGATGTTGACCCACAGAAGGTTTTTGATATGATTGAAAAAATGGAAAAGACAAAAGAATATCAGAGCTTGATCGAAAGAATCTATCCTGAAGAACCCGATAGGGTAAATCAAAAGAGGATAGAGGTAAAGCTGTCTATTTCGACGCCTATTTTTTATATAGGTTTTAAAGACCATTTAAACGACCTTCCACCGTATGAGATGATAATGAAAGATATAGAAACACAAATCTTAGCCGAGATACTCTTTGGAAAGTCCACAGATTTTTATGAGCAGCTTTACAAAGAAGGATTGATCAATCAGAATTTTGGTTTTGAATATAATTGCGAGCCTGATTACTCCTTTTTCATGATAGGAGGAGAGAGCAAGGACCCGGACCAGGTGTACCAAAGGGTGTTAGAGCACATAGAGAATGTGAAGAATAATGGTATTGAAAAGAACGAATTTGAAAGAGCAAAAAAGGTTGTTCTTGGAAATCACTTGCGAAAGTTTGACAATCCAGAAAAGCTATCAGTTGAGTTTATATATAGCTACTTCAAAGGCATAAATATATTTGAGTATGTAAAAGAGATAAATTCAGTGTCCTATGAAAGTTGCCAAAATAGGCTAAAAAACTTTTTTGAGGAAGACAAAAGCTGTATTTCTATTGTTTGGCCGATACAATAAAAAATTGTTGGATGTGAGAAAACAAATGTATGACAACAGTATAGTATTTCCGGGGTTCCACCTTAAGTTTAATTTTAGTCCAATAGCGTTTAAGATTTTTGGCCTTGAAGTTAGATGGTATGGGATAATAATTGCATTTGGTTTTTTATGCGGCTTTCTTGTTTCGAGCTATATTGCAAAAAAGGAAAATGTACAAACAGAAGTTTTACTTGACATTGCAATAATTGCAACACCTGTTGCGATTATATTTGCAAGGGTGTATTATGTATTGTTTAATTTTAAAGAGTTCAAAGATAATCTTCTTAGTATATTTGCAATACGCCAAGGTGGTATTGCAATATACGGTGCGGTGATAGGTGCACTTGTCAGCACTTATATATACTGTAGAACAAAAAGAATAAGTTTTTTGAAGATATGCGACATAGGTGCACATGGTCTTATTTTAGGGCAGGCAATTGGAAGATGGGGAAACTTTGCAAACCGCGAGGCATATGGGTATGAGACAAATCTTCCTTGGCGTATGCAGATTTATAGTGTGGAAGCAGGAAAGCGTATAGAAGTCCATCCAACATTTTTGTACGAATCAGTATGGGATTTTCTTGTGTTTTTTACCTTGCTTATTTTGAGAAAATATAAGAAGAAAGATGGCGAGATTTTAGGGTTTTATTTAATTTTATACTCTATTGGAAGATTTTTTATAGAAGCTCTGCGAACAGACAGTCTAATGCTCGGTCCGATAAGAGTGTCCCAACTTGTTGCAGTAATTTGTGTCATTATTGGATCAACTATTGTTTTAAAATTGAGATTACAATATTTCGACAAAATATAGCAAAAAATCAGTACAATGTATTTTTAGAGTATTTTTGTTGACAAAATGCGCATTTGGTTTTATAATTAAAATACAATCTCTGTAAGATGGTGGGAATATGATAACTGAAAAGATAATGAAACTCAGAGAGAAGCTGGATGAGCTTATAAACAGTAATGCAGATTATGATGCGATATACCATGTCAGTACTGAGCTGGACAAACTGATTTTGGACTACTATAAAGAGCAGAATGAGGTAGTTTTTAAGAAGCTGGTACAAAAAGAGGGGAAGGTCTAAAAACTTTTTTTTAGCAGAGGCGGGGGGTACATTTACAGAAAAAATTTTAAAAGAAAGGCATAAAAATAGGGCGATTGAATTGCCCTATTTTTTTTCTTTTATTGAAGGATTTTTCGAATTGATATAGAATATTTTTATAAAGTGGTTCAAAGTGGAGTAAAGTGGTTGAATGTTAATAGGTGAGTATAAACACGTGGTGGATAACAAGGGAAGGGTAACTTTACCTTCTAAATTCAGAGAAGAACTTGGTGAAAGATTTATATTGACAAAAGGGCTTGACAACTGCCTTTTTGGGTACTCGCTCAAAGAGTGGGCAGTGTTAGAAGAAAAGTTAAAGAAGTTGCCACTTACAAGTAAAGACGCAAGGGCATTTTTGAGGTTTTTCTTTGCGGGGGCGTGCGAATGTGAGGTTGACAAGCAAGGGAGGATACTGATACCACAAAATTTGAGAGAATATGCAAACTTGCAAAAAGAGGTATTTATCATTGGTGTTATGACCAGAATAGAGATATGGAGCGAAGAAAACTGGCAAAGAGAAATGGCAGATGAAAGTCTTTCTGTTGAAAAAATTGCACAGAAAATGGAAGAACTTGGGATATGAGAATTAAACATTACAGGTGAAGAGAGATGTATGAGCACATACCAGTTTTGCTTGAAGAATCCACATCGTATTTAGTGACCAAACCAAATGGGATATATGTTGATGCAACATTCGGTCTTGGAGGACATTCGAAGAAGATACTTGAAAAACTATCAAGTAATGGTTTTCTGATTGCAATAGACAAAGATGAAGAGGCAATAGAGCTTGGCAAAGAAAAGTTTAAGGAATGCAACAATATAAAGATTGTTCATTCACCATTTTCAAGGTTAGATGAGGTACTTAACTTTCTTAGGATTGACAAGATTGATGGAATATTGTTCGACCTTGGTGTATCGTCTTTACAACTTGACAAGCCAGAGAGGGGTTTTTCATACAATAGTGACTCTTTTTTAGACATGAGGATGGACAAGACAAGCAAGCTCACAGCATATGATGTTGTCAACAAGTATTCTGAAAAGGAGCTTGAGAGAATAATAAGAGAGTATGGGGAAGAAAGGTGTGCCAAAAAAATTGCAAAAGAGATTGTAAAAAGAAGGCAACAGAAGCCAATTACAACTACAAAAGAGTTAAATGATTTAATAAACTCGGTTGTCCCGAGACCAAAAGACGGTTCAAATCCTGCAAAAAGAACTTTTCAAGCAATCAGGATTGAAGTAAATGGTGAGCTTGAAGAGATAAAAGTGGCACTTGAAAAAAGTATAAGATTTTTAAAAAGTGGTGGGAGAATTTGTGTTATATCATTTCATTCTCTTGAAGACAGGATAGTAAAGGAATTTTTTAAGTATCACTCACTTGAGTGTATATGTCCAAAGGATATACCAGTTTGTGTGTGCGGGAAAAAGAAAGAGCTGAATATTCTCACAAAAAAACCCATAACCCCTACCAAAGAGGAGATTGAGAGGAACAAGAGAAGCCACAGCGCAAAGCTGAGAGTGGCCGAGAAGATATGAAACAAATTTAAGGGGGTTTTATTTATTATGGCAAAAGAAGCTTCTGTGCTGTATGATGATGATTTTTTAGAGGAACTCAAGAGAAGAGAGGTAGAAGAAGAGATAATTAAAAAAAATGAGCTAAGAAAGGAGATAAGTAAACAAAGAAAGCTTGAGAAATTAAAGTTGGTGAAACGCCTTATATTTGTAAGTGTATTTTGTGGTATCTCAATAATCTTAATGTGCGGGTATGTAAATATTACAGCAGAGAGGGCAAAACTTGCAAAACTCCAAAATGAGTTGAAAATCCAAAGTGACATAAACAAAGAGTTAAAACTTCAGATAGATGGTAAGTTTACACTTTCTGAAATAGAAAGAATTGCAACTGAGAAGTACTCTATGACCTATCCTGATTCATCGCAAGTTATTTATGTAACTGTTGACGACAGCAGCAGTAATAATAAGGTTTTGGCAAAGAAAGATAAGGCAAACTATAATAATAGAATATTTTCAATAATAAACTTTATTAAGAAACTATTTTGATTATTTTTAAACTTACAATGGGGGAAGCGAAAGCTTGAAAGAGGCATCGATCAAGATAAAAAAGAGAATTATATTTATGATGGCAATATTTTTTTTGAGTTTTGTATTGCTTGTTGGAAGACTTTCATATCTTCAGCTGATAAAAGGAGAAGAGCTCAAAAAAAAGGCGTTTTCGCAGTGGACCAGAGAAAGGCTTGTTGCTCCAAAAAGAGGTAGTATAGTTGACAGAAACGGCAAGATTTTAGCAATGTCAATCACAGCAGAAACAGTTGTTGCTTCTTTGAGTCAGGTTAAAGACAAGGAGCATACAGCAAGAGTGCTTTCAGGTATTTTGGGTATAGACTATGAGAAGATTTTGAAAAAACTCAACACAAAAGGAGTTTCTGATGTTTACATAGCGCGCAATATTGACAAGGACAAAGCAAATAAGATAAGAAAATATGACCTTCCCGGGGTCTATCTTACAGGCGGTGCAAAAAGGGTTTATCCAAACGGGAATTTCTTAGCACAAGTGCTTGGATTTACTGGTGTTGATGACCAGGGGTTAGCAGGACTTGAGCTTTATTATGACAAGTATTTGAGAGGGAAACCAGGCAGCATTGCTGCCCAAACAGATGCAAGCGGGAGGGCAGCACCATTTTCTGAGGAGTTTTTCAAAAAACCTGTTGATGGCTATGACGTTATGCTCACAATTGATGAAACAATACAGCACTTTGCAGAAAAATACGCACAGAAAGCTTTGTATGATAACAAGGCAAAAAGTGTAACAATAATAGTTGAAAAGGTCGAAACAGGTGAGATATTAGCTATGACATCAAAACCTGACTTTGATCCAAACAGGCCTTTTGACCTGCTTTACAAAGATAGATTCCCTGATTTTGATAAACTTCCACAGTCTGAGAAGGTCAAGATTATTCAGTCAATGTGGAGAAACAGGGCACTTAACGATGTGTATGAGCCAGGTTCTACATTTAAGATAGTTACTGCAGCCGCAGGCCTTGAGGAAGGAGTTGTAAATGAAAACTCTCGGTTTTACTGCAGGGGTTATGTAAAAGTTGCAAATGCTATACTTAGGTGTTGGCGATATTACAATCCGCATGGTGCAGAAAATTTTGTGGAAGGTGTGCAAAATTCGTGTAACCCAGTATTTATAGAAGTTGGCCAGAGACTTGGCAAAGAAAAACTGTATAAATATATAAACCTATTTGGGTTTGGGCAAAAAACAGGAATTGATCTTCCTGGTGAGGCAAAGGGCATTGTACAACCTATTGACAAGGTTGGACCAGTTGAACTTGCAACAATATCGTTTGGTCAAGGTATTTCAGCAACACCTATTCAGGTAATTAGTATGATAAATACTGTCGCAAACGATGGTGTTTGGGTCCAGCCTCATATTGTCAAGGCCATTTATGATAAAGATAAGAAAGTAATAAAGTCGTTTGACAATCCACAAAAAAGAAGGGTTATGAATCCTGAGATAGCAAGAAGACTGAGAAGTATTTTACAGTCTGTTGTAACAAATGGTACTGGTCACAATGCTTACCTGTTAGGATATAAAGTTGCTGGCAAGACAGGTACATCACAAAAATATGATAAGACGGTGAAAAGGTATATAGCATCATTTGGTGGGTTTGCGCCAGCTGACAATCCAAAAGTGTCTGTGCTTGTGATTATTGACGAGCCAGACCCATCGCTTTACTATGGCGGTTTGATTGCAGCACCTGTTGCACGTGACCTGTTAAATGATATTCTAAGATACCTTGAAATACAACCACAATATACAGCCGAGGAATTAAAGAAAATTGAATTTTACAAAGAGTATATTGTACCTAATGTTACTGGTATGGACATTGAAAGCGCAAAAAAGACAGTTTTAGACAGCAAATTTAATGTCAAAGTTGTAGGCAATGGCAAAAATGTAATTGACCAAATACCTAGGGCAGGATTTATGCTAAAAGAAGGTTCAACAATAGTTCTTTTTACTGTGCAGAACAATGAATCAGAAGTTGTTGTACCAAATGTGGTAGGGCTGAGTATGCAAGATGCACAGAAGGTCTTGACAAGTAATATGCTTAATATAAAGATAAAAGGGATAAAAGGCAAGGCCATAAGACAGGACCCTCAGCCAGGTACAAAAGTGCCAATTGGCTCAATAGTTGAAGTTGAGTTTGCTGACAAAGAAAATGCTGAATAGAGCTTGAAAGACAAGGGGGCTTTGAGGTGAAAATAAACAAGCTAATAGAAGGTTTGGATATGATTGAAACAAATATAAAAAATTTTGATGAAGATATAAAAGATGTTGCTTATAGTTCAAAAAATGTAGAAGATGGCTTTGCATTTGTGTGTATAAAAGGATTTAAGACAGATGGGCATGAGTATATAGATGAGGCAATAGAAAGAGGTGCAAAGCTTATAATTGTCGATGAATTTTTCGACACCTCAAAGTTGAAAGATAAGGTCCTCTTTATAAAAACCTCAAATACAAGGAAAGCTCTTTCGGTTATTTCTGCTAACTTTTTTGAACATCCATCAAAAAACTTTTTACTCATTGGTGTTACAGGGACAAACGGCAAGACTTCGACCACCTTTATGATAAAGTCAATCCTTGAACAAAGTGGTCGTAAGGTCGGCCTTATTGGAACAGTTAAGAATATGATTGGTCAAAAGGAGATAGAAGCAAAGCACACAACACCTGAATCCTACGATTTGCAGAAACTATTCTTTGAGATGAAAAAAGAAAATGTAGACAGCGTTGTAATGGAAGTGTCATCACATTCGCTTGAACTGCATCGGGTTGATTGTTGTGACTTTGATGTGGGAGTATTTACCAATCTTACCCAAGACCATCTTGATTTTCATGGGACAATGGAAAATTATTTTGCTGCTAAGTTAAAACTTTTTGAGATGAGTAAAAAAAGAGTTGTCAATGTAGACGATGAATGGGGGAGAAAAATTGTCAATATTTATCCGGATTCCGTCACATATGGTATAAATTCTAAAGCAGACGTTTGTGCAATGAATGTAAAGCTTTATGTAAATAAAAACCAATTTGAGCTTTGGCAATTGGACAATAGAGAGCAAGTAACGCTTAATATTCCCGGCATCTTTTCTGTATACAATGCCCTGGCAGCTGCAAGCTGTGCCTATGCGCTTGGAATAGACTTAAAAACAATAAAGGCAGGCCTTGAATCTGTTAAGTCAATACCTGGTAGGTTTGAGATAGTTGAGTCAAATGACAAATTCACAATTGTAATTGACTATGCACACACGCCAGATGGGCTTTTAAATCTTATGAAGACAGTGGATGAGGTTGCAAAAGGAAGAAAGGTGCTTCTTTTTGGCTGTGGAGGAGACAGAGACAGGACAAAAAGGCCGATTATGGGTGAGATAGCTGGGAAAATGGCTGATTTTGTGATTGTCACATCTGACAATCCGCGGACTGAAGATCCGATTAAAATAATAGAGGATATTCTTGTGGGTTTGCAAAAGACAAACGCCGAGTATGTAGTTATTCCAGACAGATTTGAAGCAATCAAATATGCTATAAAAAATGCTAAAGAGAATGACTTTATTGTCCTTGCTGGCAAAGGTCATGAGACTTACCAGATACTAAAAGATAGGACTATTCACTTTGATGAGAGAGAAGTTGTGAGAAGTATCTTGGAGGAACTAAAAAAATGAGTCTTTGGCTGTCAGAAATTGCAGAAACATTGCACACGAACATAGAGAATTTCAGGGATGATGTATTAATAGAAAGCTTTTCAATTAACAGCAAAAGTATAGGCAAGAACACACTATTTATTCCATTAAAAGGAAATAAATTTGATGGACATGATTTTATTCAAGAGGCAATAAGCCGAGGAGCTATTAGTTTTATTACACAAAAAGATGTTAACACAGAAAAAAGCTGTCTGTATTTAAAAGTAGAGGATACATTAAAGGCCATGCAGATTTTGGCTAAAGCTTACAGGGAGAAAAGAAAAGATCTTATTGTAATTGGAATTACAGGAAGTGTAGGCAAGACAACAACAAAAGAATATGTATTTAATGTGTTGAGTAACAAATTTAGGTCGTATAAAAACGAAGGAAATTTTAACAATCATATTGGGCTTCCGTATTCTATATTGAACATTCCTGATGAGGCAAAAGTGGCCACTTTAGAAATGGGCATGAGCAATTTTGGAGAAATATCTTTTCTCTCGAAAATTGCAAAACCTAATATAGGAATAATTACTAATATTGGAGTTGCACATATTGAGAATCTTAAAACAAGATACAATATCTTTCTTGCAAAGTCTGAGATACAAGATGGTATGCCAGAGGATGGAATATTAATTGTTAACAATGACAATGATATTTTATATTCGCACAAGCATGAACTAAAAAGAAGAGTTGTGACAGTTGGCATTGAAAATGATGCAGACTTTAGAGCCGAAGACATTCAAAAAGTAGACAATGGATTTTTCTTTGTGGTAAGTAATCACAAGTATTTTATAGAAAGCTTTAACTTTCATGATATCTACAATTCACTTTTTGCAATCGCAGTTGGCGAAATTTTGGGAATTGAGAAAGAGGCAATTGAGAAAGGGATATTGAAAAAATGTGGGCTTAGAAGAAGGTTTGAGGTAATAAAGAAAAATGGGGTGACAGTTGTAGACGATAGTTATAATGCAAGTACACATTCGATGATGTCTGCAATAGATGGTGTTTGTGGTTTTAGTGGCAAAAAGATTTTAGTACTTGGAGATATGTTAGAGCTTGGTGAATTTTCTGAACAAGAGCATAGAAAAGTTGGTAAATACATAGTGTCAAAGCCAATTGATGTTATCATTTGTACTGGTAAAGATGCTTTTTATATATTTGACGAGGTGAGAAAAAACAGCAGCAGTATAAAGGCTTATTATGCCTCAAAGGAGGAATGCCTTAATATTCTTAAAAAAGAAATTGAAAAAGAGGCGATTGTGCTATTTAAAGCATCACGAGGTATGAAGCTGGATGAACTTGTAGATAACTTTCTCAGGGGGCTTTAAAAATATGCTTGACGTTGATACAATACTTGCAATTATAATCTCATTTTTGATCGTACTGATTGTAATGCCAATTGCAATTCCGTTTTTAAGATATTTAAAATGTGGTCAGGTAGTCCGTGACGACGGACCACAAACTCACCACAAAAAAAGTGGTACTCCAACAATGGGCGGACTTGTAATATACTTAAGTATTTTGATAACTTCCTTGCTATTCTATAAAAAATATCCACAAATAGGAGCACCGCTTGTTTGTGCATCTGCCTTCGGACTGATTGGCTTTATTGATGATTTTATAAAAGTTGTTTTGAAAAGGTCGTTGGGGCTGCGTGCACGTGAGAAGTTGGTTTTGCAGTTTTTAATTAGCATAACATTTTTGTATATTGTAAAAAAGTATTTGGGCACCGATGTCTACATACCCATTTTGAACAGGTATGTAGATTTGAACTGGGCATATATACCCATAATGTCAGTTCTCATGGTGTTTACCGTGAATGCTGTTAACTTGACAGATGGGCTTGACGGACTTGCAAGTGGTGTTACTCTTATTGTAGGTTTATTTTTAGCAATTGTTTCAATTTTTTCAAAAAAACAAGACATGGCAATCTTCAGTGGAGCAATTGTAGGCAGCTGTATGGGGTTTTTAAGATACAATGCACATCCTGCAATGGTGTTTATGGGAGATACAGGGTCACTGATGCTTGGAGGAGCAATTTTTTCAATTGCTGTTATGCTAAAGCAGCCCGTCTTGGTGATGATAATAGGGGGGCTTTATATCATAGAGGCTATTTCTGTCATGTTACAAGTGATGTATTATAAGCTTACAAAAAGGCGAATATTCAAGATGGCACCTTTACATCATCACTTTGAGCTTTTAGGATGGGATGAGGCGAAGGTTGTTGTTGTATTTTGGATATTCACAATCATCTTCTGTTTAGTGGCTTTAGCAATAATACAAATATGAATTGGAGGTATTTAAAATTGGATTTATTTGGCAAAAAGGTTCTGGTCATCGGAATGGGAAAAAGTGGGATATCATCAGCAAGATTTTTAAAAAAACATGGCGCTTATGTTGTTGCATTTGATGAGAAAAGAGAAGATGAGATGAAAAACCAACAAAAAGAAACTATAAAAAAATTTGCGGATGAACTTTACTTTAATGATTTACCAGATGCTGTAGTAGATACATCTGACATGGTGGTTATAAGTCCTGGTGTTCCCCTTACCAAAAGATATATTACACTGGCACACAAGAGAGGAATTGAGGTAATTGGTGAGATAGAACTTGCATATAGATTCTGTAGAAGTAAAAATATAGTTGCAATCACAGGCACAAATGGTAAAACCACAACTACAACCCTTGTAGGTGAGATTTTAAAAAAAGCTTTTGACAACGTAATTGTTTGTGGCAATATTGGTTTTCCTTTTATTGACTATGTTGAAAGTTCAACTGATGATACTATCTTTGTTATAGAGATTTCAAGCTTTCAGTTGGAGACAATTAAATACTTCAAGCCAATGGTTGGGTGTATTTTGAACATAACGCCTGACCATCTAAATAGGCATATGAATATGGAAAACTATATAAGAGCAAAGATGAGAATATTTGAAAATATTGACCAAGAAGGTTACTCTGTGCTTAATATGGACAACAGTATAACAAGGGATTTGATAGGTTGTGCAAAAGGCACGGTAATAACATTTTCAAAAAACGAGTCAGATACACAAAACAGCGTTTTTGTTGATGGAGATTTTATATACCGTAACTTTTTAGGTAAGGTAGAGAAAGTGATGAGAAAAGATGACATATTTATGCCAGGTGAGCACAATTTAGAAAATGCTCTTGCAGCAATTGGCTGCGTTCTGCCTTTTGAAATACAACCTTCGATCATTGAAAAAACTCTTAAGGAGTTCAAGGGTGTCGAACACAGAATAGAGTTTGTGAGAGAGATAAATGGTGTTAGATTTTACAACGACTCTAAAGGCACAAATACAGATGCTTCTTCAAAGGCTTTAAATTCGTTTGAAGTGCCAATAATCTTAATTGCAGGTGGTTATGACAAAGGAGAGAGTTTTGAAAAGTTTGCAAAGCTAATTTCACAAAAGGTCAAAAAGGTATTTTTGCTTGGTCAGACAAAACAGAAAATAGCAGATCAGCTTCAAAAAATAGGATACTTAAACTTTGAGTTTGTAGAGGATTTAAAAGAGGCAGTTAAAAAGAGCTTTGAGATTGCAAAAGAAGGTGATGTGGTTTTGCTATCACCTGCATGTGCAAGCTGGGATATGTTTGAGAGTTATGAACAAAGAGGTAGACTTTTCAAACAATATGTAAATGAGCTTTGAGTTTGTTTATGGGATGTGAAGGATGAATGGAAAAGAGGATGATTGACTATCCGCTTTTGTATATTGCACTTTTGTTATCTCTAATTGGGGTTGTTATGATATTCAGTGCAAGCTACTACTATGCTTACTATCACTTTAATGATAGTTATTATTTTCTCAAAAAACAATTAATTGGTCTTTTATTAGGAATAATAGTGATGTATATAACAAGCCAATTAGATTATAGAATCTTCAAAAAGTTTTCCATACTCCTTTACGTAATAGGAACAATATCACTTATATTAGTTTTAATTCCTGGTATAGGGAAACTTGTTAACAATGCACGAAGATGGATTGATATTGGGCCTGTTCAGTTTCAACCTTCAGAACTTGCAAAGTACGCGCTTGTGATATTACTTGCGAGCTATCTTGATGATACTGCTGAAAGCAAATCGAAGTTTAAGATTTTTGTTATATCCATGCTCTTGAGTGGAGTTTACTTTGCGCTTATATACAAAGAACCAAATATGAGTACGTCTATCTTAATACTTTGCATTACAATGCTGATGCTCTTTGCAGGGGGGCTTAATATAAGTTATTTTGTGACAATTGGGGTTTTATCTTTGCCTGTGTTATATTATCTCACAATTAAAGAAAAATATAGGGTTGAAAGAATCCAGGCCCTTTTCAATCCCTGGGCAGATCCAACTGATAAAGGTTATCAGATAATTCAGTCACTATATGCTATTGGTTCTGGTGGACTTTTTGGGATGGGGCTTGGACAGAGCAGACAGAAACTTTTGTATATTCCTGAACCTCATACTGATTTTATTTTCTCAATTTTATCTGAAGAGCTTGGTTTTGTAGGGGCTGTATTTGTAATAGTGTTATTTATATTATTCATCTGGCGTGGCATTGTCATTGCACTCCATGCACGTGATAGGTTTGGAACATTGCTTGCGTTTGGCGTGACAAGCATAATTGCCACTCAAGCAATTTTAAATATTGCTGTTGTGACAGCTTCTGTCCCTGCAACAGGTGTGCCACTCCCTTTTATAACGTATGGAGGGTCTTCTATACTATTCCACATGTTTGGTGTTGGTGTACTTTTGAGCATTTCAAGGAGGATTAAGGTGTTAAAATGAACAGGGGAGAAATTAGTATCGTATTCAGTGGTGGTGGAACTGGTGGACACATCTATCCAGCAGTTGCCGTTGCTGACTATCTTAAAAAAAGGTACAATAACTTAAATATAGTGTTTATAGGGACAAATGAGGGGTTAGAGTCAAAGATAGTTCCGCAGCATGGTTATAAAATTGAATATATTCAAGCAAAAGGACTAAAAAGAAGTTTAACCGTGAAAAATGTTGAGGTTTTTTTAAAGTTTATAAATGGGTACAGGCAAGCCTTGCAGATACTAAAGAGGATAAAACCCAAAGTGGTGTTTGTAACAGGCGGTTATGTGTCATTGCCTGTTGCATTTGCAGCAAGAAGGTTTAAGATAAAAACAATTCTTCATGAACAAAATGCATATCCGGGGCTTGCCAATAAGATAATTTCAAGATTTTGTGAGAAAATCTTAATTAGCTTTGAAGAAAGTAAGAGATTTTTTAAAAACTCAAACAAAGTAGTGCTCACAGGAAATCCTATAAGGCTTGAGATATTCTCCTATGATGTAAGGGCTGCTAAAAGCTCCTTGGGTTTGGAAGATAAAATAGTAGTTTTGGCAGTTGGTGGGAGCAGGGGGGCTGAGAATCTCAACAAGGCAGTAATTAGACTTTCAAAAGAGTTTGAAGGATGTAAAGATGTGTATTTTATCCTCTCAACAGGTGATACAAAATATTTAGAGGCTACGAACTTCGCAAATAGTTTAGGGGTCAAGTCCAATATAAAGATACTGCCTTATATTTCAGATATGCCAAGATATTTGGCAGCTGCAGATATTGTAATATCAAGAGCAGGTGCAATTGCCATATCTGAAATAACTGCATTGGGGAAGCCAAGCATAATTGTGCCATCGCCATATGTTGCAAACAACCATCAAGAGTACAATGCAAGGGCACTTGAAAAAGTAGGGGCTTGTTTTGTTGTGCTTGAAAACGAACTTGAAAGTGATAATTTGAAAAGTTCTCTTGAAAAGCTAATATACGACAAGGATTTATACAAAAAAATGAGTGAAAACAGCAAAAAGATGGGAAAACCTGAGGCAACTCAGAATATAGGAAAGATTTTTGAAGAGTATTTATCATTGTAACAAATATTAAAGGCAATGAATAAAATAATATGCGACACTATTGTTGGTGCTTTGCAGGGTACAAACATGCAAACACTCATTATTGAGGGTCCAACTTTTTTATATGGTGAGATTGAAATTGAGGGTGCAAAAAACGCAGCATTGCCCATTCTAACAGCTTCAATCTTAGCAGAAGGGCAAGTCATAATAAAAAATGTACCTGACATTGCTGATGTAAGACATACTATTGAGATACTTGAATATCTTGGATGCAAAACAAGGTTTGAGGACAACATTGCATATATTGATCCAACTTCAATTAAGAACTTTACAATTCCTCCACAGTGTGCCAAGATGATGCGCTCAAGCATATTATTTCTTGGAGCAATCTTGAGCAAATTCAAAGAAGTGAGACTTACAAACCACCCTGGGGGTTGTGAGATAGGCCAACGTCCCATTGACCTTCATATATCTTCATTTGTCCAGCTTGGCATAGAGGTTTTTGAATATGACAACACAATTGAATGCAGATGCGATTCCGTAAAAGGTGGAGAGGTGTTTTTACCAATACCCTCTGTTGGTGCTACCGAAAATATTATACTTGCTTCGGTTTTCTGTGACGGTGAGGTTATAATTAGAAATGCTGCAAAAGAACCTGAGATAGCAGACCTCTGCCACTTTTTAAACAAGCTTGGAGCAAGGATAAAAGGCGCAGGGACTCATACCATTAAGATTGAAGGCGTAAAAAGGTTAAGAAATGAAGTAGATCATTATGTTGTCATTCCTGATAGAATTGTTGCAGGGACGTATCTTTGTGCTGTTGCAACATGTGGGGGAGAAGTTTTACTGAAGAATGTTTTTCCGCGGCATTTAGATTCGATACTTCATATCCTTAAAAGTGCGGGATGTAAAATAAAAGAGCAAAGAGATAAGGTATATATCAAAAAAGACAGAAGATTAAAAGGAAACCAAAAGATTACAACACATTATTATCCGGGATTTCCAACTGATCTTCAAGCTCCTGTTTGTACTGTGTTTTCTATAGCTGAAGGGGTAACCATAATAAAAGAAACTATTTTTGAAAGCAGGTTCAAGCATGTTCCAGAACTTAATAAAATGGGTGCTCAGATACATGTAGAAAAGGACATAGCTATTATAAATGGAATTGAGAAGCTAAGGGGTTGTCAGGTTTTTGCTCAGGATTTAAGAGGTGGAGCAGCACTTTTTATTGCGGGGCTGTGTGCAGAGGGAAAGACAGAGATTGTAACTGCAGAGCATATAGACAGAGGGTATGAAAGGATTGAAGAGAAGTATTCAACCTTAGGTGCCAAGATTAGAAGAGGTCAATAAACTAAAATTAACAATTGCTATAAAAGGTGAGTGGAAATACCAAATGGGTAGATTTGCGAGAAAGTTTATTGTATTATTAATCTTAGTAGTACTAACTGCTATATTTGTTTTCAGGTTAGATTACTTCAATGTGAAAGAGTTTAGTATACATAATTTGAAAAGAGTCAAAAAAGATGATATTATAAAAATACTACAACAATATCAAAATCAGAATATACTGAATATAAATACAAAAGAGATTAGGCAAAAACTTCTGGAAAACCCCGAGATTGAAGATGTGAAAATCACAAGGCGTTTTCCAAATATGCTAATTTTAGAGGTTTATGAAAAAGAGACTGTGGGTCTTATAAAATATTTAAATTCTTATATAGAAGTTGATAAAAATGGGTATGTAATAAGAATAGAAGGAGATTTGCCGAAAAAGTCAATCATATTTGAAGGTCTCAAAGTGAATGAAGCTACGGTTGGCAAGAAACTTGATATAGACGATGAGCTGCTATTTGATGAAGGATTGCGAGTTGCAAATAGTTTAAAAAAGTTTGATATTTTTGGCAAATTTAATGTTGATTGTGTCACTGTCTCACTAAAAAGTGTAAACAATATTGAATTCAAAATAGACAAGCTAATAGTCAAGGTAGGTGACCTCTCAGAAATAGATTATAAGCTAAGGCTTTTAAAAAGCGTTTATGAAAAGCTTCCCAGACACATTGAAGGTACAATAACTCTGAATTCAAATGGAATTGCTACATTCAGTCCAAACACTGAGGAGGACAATTGATTGCTATGAAAATCAGGATAAAAAAACCAACAGGTGGACAAGTTGCAACTGCTATTTTGTTATTGATTTTAGGAATTTTAATTTCAATGCAGATAAAGAGTGTAAGGCAAAGTAATGAGCTAAAAAACCTTGAAAAGGCAAGAGCAATTGAACTTGCTGAACAGATAAACTAGCTGAGAAAAGAAAATAGTAGTTTGAGGTCTCAAATTTATGAGTTGGAAAGCAAAATAAAAGAATATCAAGATTCTGCTGCAAGTATTAGCAAAACAACAGAGCTTTTAAAAGATGAACTTGACAAGGTAAAGATATTAGCAGGACTTACAGATGTTGAAGGGCCTGGTATAATAATTACACTTGATGATAGCAAAGTTCCTGCAACAGCAAATGTTGACCCGAATAGTTTTCTTTTGCACGATTCAGATATATTACAGGTTATAAATGAACTGAGAGCAGCTGGGGCTGAGGCTATATCTATAAATGACCAGAGGGTGGTTAGCACAACCGAGATAAGATGTGCAGGTCCAACAATCAGCATAAACAATACTCGTTATTCTACCCCGTACATAATAAAGGCTATTGGTGATCCTAAAATTTTGAAAAATTCACTTATGATGCGGGGTGGTATTATAGACCTTTTAAAGGAGTTTTCTATTGAGGTGAAAATTGAAGAGGCTTCAAATATTGTAATTCCGAGGTATACAGGGACTTTAAAATTCAACTACGCGAAGATTAAAAGTGAGGGAAGTTGATGAGAAGATGATTATACTTGTACTTGCCCTTGCGATAGGTATTTTGATAGGTATATTTATTCCAGTAAGTATTCCACAGGATTATTCGTCATATGTAGCAGTGGGACTTCTTGCAGCACTTGATTCAATATTTGGTGCTCTAAAATCAAACTTGAAAGGTGATTTCAAAATTGACATATTCATATCTGGTTTTGTTGGCAATACATTAATTGCTATGCTTTTTGCGTATTTAGGTGACAAGCTTGGTATTCCTCTATACCAAGCGGCTGTTGTTGCGTTTGGTGTTAGGATTTTTCAGAACTTTGGTGAGATGCGAAGAGTACTTTTGCTAAAAAACAAGAGTTTTGCTAAGGGGGAGAACAAGGATGATTAGTTTTGACACTGAAAAGATGACTGTTGCTCAGCTAAAAGTAATTGGTGTTGGTGGGGCGGGTAATAATGCAGTAAACAGGATGATTGATGTTGGAGTATCTGGGGTGGAATTTATTGCAGTCAACACAGACAAGCAGGCTTTGCAGCGCTCAAAAGCACATTATAAGATTCAAATAGGCGAAAAAGTAACAAAAGGACTTGGAGCAGGAGCTGACCCGGAGATTGGAAGAAAGGCAGCGGAGGAGAGCAAAGAAGAGATATCTCAGGTTTTAAAAGGTGCTGACATGGTATTTATTACAGCTGGGATGGGCGGTGGTACAGGGACAGGTGCATCCCCTGTTGTTGCTGAAATTGCAAAAGAACTGGGTATATTGACAGTTGCAGTGGTCACAAGGCCTTTTAAAAGTGAAGGTGCAAAACGTAGAATCAATGCTGAAAAAGGAATTGAGGAACTAAAGAAAATAGTTGATACTATAATAATTGTACCTAATGATAGACTATTTATGCTTTCAACAAATAAGAGCTTGAAGATTTCTGATGCGTTCAGAATGGCAGATGACGTTCTAAGACAAGGTGTTCAGGGTATCTCTGATATAATCTTGAATGCGGGGCTTATCAATGTTGACTTTGCAGATGTAAAGGCTATTATGATGAACAAGGGATATGCACATATGGGTATTGGCAAGGCAAAAGGAGATGAAAAGGTTTTGAAAGCTTTAGAGCAGGCTATTAACAGCCCACTTTTGGAAACGTCAATAAAAGGTGCAAAGGGAGTATTGGTCAACTACACAGGTAACCCAGAAGAGCTTTTGCTTGATGAGATTGAAAAGGCAAACGAACTTATCTCATCTGAGGCTGATGAGAATGTCAACTTTATCATGGGAATTGTTTTCAATGAAGAGATGAAGGATGAGGTTCAGGTCACTGTCATTGCAACTGGTTTTGATTCTGTGGAAGATAGTCAGCAAAATCAGCAAACCAGTAAGATTTCTTCATCCAAGACAAGTAATCTACAAAGTCTTTTCCAAGACGATGATATATTTGAAATTCCAATATTCCTAAAGAACAAAAAATAAAGCAAAAAGACCCTCTGCAGAATGTATGCAGGGGTTTTTTTGTGGCGAAATTGCATGAAATATGGATAAAAATGAAAAGTGGATTCTTTTATATTTTGACATAAATTTCAACTGTAGAGAAGTATAATTTTACTTAGAAATACCAATTTGATGAGAAAGATGTTTTAAATCAAATCATGATTATCTATGCTGATGTGTATATATTGGAGAACTTAGTTATTAACTACTTTATTTTCCTCATAACTGCGTATATCACAAGAACAAATGTTAGTAGTTTCAAGATACTTTTTACAAGCATTTTGGCTTCACTTTATTCTTTGCTACAATTTTATCCCCCCATGCAATTTTTATACTCAATATTTGGTAAGATAATTGTATCTGTAATTTTTGTTTATCTAACTTTTTGGCCCAAAAAATTTTTCATCTTTCTAAGACAGCTGCTCAGTTTTTACCTTGTTACAATAATGTTCGGTGGTATGGTATTTTTCCTTTATTATATAACAAAAAGCAGCTTTGTAATTGATGTTCAGGTTAAACTTAAAAATGTACTGATAGCTCTTGGATGTTCTTTGATTGTCTTTAAACTGTCATATGAGCTGATACTCAAAAGAATGTATAAAGAATCACTTATAAGATACATAAAATTCAAGATAAATGACGTAGAATACAATTGTACGGCTTATGTTGATACAGGGAATAACCTAAAGGAGCCATTTTCAGGAAGACCAGTTGTAATTGTGGAGAGAAATTTGCTAAGAGAAAAAGGTAACCAAGCTGACATATCTGCCCAGAATTTGGAAGAACTACAAAAACATCTTGGACATAAAATTGTTCTCATTCCTTACAATTCTATTGGACAGGAACATGGAGTTCTAATTGGAGTGATACCTGATGAGTTTTACATCTCAGAGAATAGGAACACATGGACAAAAAGGGATGTGGCAATCGCTTTGTACGATAAGAAGATATCAAACAGGTATTCAGCCTTACTTGGCCCTGACTTAATTTGATTTTTAAAGGAGGTTTTAGGATGAAGATGAGATTTGAATCAAAACTTTTAAATTATGTTTTGGAACTTTTTAAAAAGCTTGGTTTTCAGCTTTCTGATTCACAGATAACTGAACTATTTTATATTGGCGGATGTGAGACATTGCCACCCCCACTTACTCCAGAGGAAGAGTCTGAGATTTTGAATAAGATTCATTATGAGAGGAAGGAAGAACTAAAAAAGGTATTGGTTGAGAGAAATTTACGACTTGTTGTCTATATTGCAAGAAAATTTGAAAATACCAAGATAAATCTTGAGGACTTAGTATCAATTGGTACGATTGGACTTATTAAAGCTATCAATACATATAATCCTGACAAAAACATCAAGCTTGCAACGTATGCATCAAAATGTATTGAAAATGAAATTTTGATGTTTTTGAGAAGAAACTCACATAGAAAACTGGAACTTTCAATAGACGAGCCATTAAATATTGACTGGGACGGAAATGAGCTTTTGCTATCTGATGTTTTGGGAACAGATTCTGAGGGGGTTTACAGCAGTATTGAAAGTAATGTCGAAAAAGAAGCACTTCTCAAAGCAATCCAAAAACTTCCAAAAAGAGAAAAGAGGATTGTAGAGCTCAGATTTGGATTTAGTGATGAAGGTGAGAAGACGCAAAAAGAGGTTGCTGATATGTTGGGAATTTCCCAAAGTTATATCTCCCGATTAGAAAAAAAGATTATTACAAGACTTAAAAAAGAGTTAGCAAAGATTATATAAAATACCAACTATTTTTAGAATAATTGCCTCCCTTAGAGTAAATACTAAACCTTAGTTAAGCTTTTGAAAAAAGGGGGAGGCTACAATTTGAACAAGGTAGAGATTTGTGGTGTTAACACATCAACTCTCCCTATGCTGAGTCATGAAGAGAAAATTGAGCTTCTAAAGAAAATGAAAAACGGAGACAAAGAAGCACGGAAACAATTCATAGAAGGGAATTTAAGGCTTGTTTTAAGTGTTGTTCAGAAATTTGCAAATCGTGGTGAGAATTTGGATGACTTGTTTCAGGTTGGTTGCATAGGTCTTATTAAAGCTATTGACAATTTTGACCTTTCACAAAATGTCAAATTTTCAACGTATGCTGTTCCAATGATAATTGGTGAGATAAGAAGGTATTTAAGAGACAACAATGCAATGAGAATATCAAGGTCGTTGAAAGACACAGCCTACAAGGCACTAAAAATAAAAGAAAGGTATATAAGCCAAAATTACAGAGAACCGACCTTAGAGGAGATAGCTAATGAGCTTTGTATTTCAAAAGAAGATTTGGTTTTTGCACTTGACTCTATACAAGAACCTATTTCACTTTATGAACCAATTTTCCAAGACAGCACTGATACAATGTATGTAGTTGACCAAGTAAGTGACCAAAAGTCGTGTGAGAATCTATGGCTTGAAGAAATTTCATTAAAAGATGCATTGAGCAGGCTAACAAAACGCGAAAAAGAGATTTTATACCTAAGATATTACAAAGGGAAGACACAAATGGAGGTAGCGACTATTATTGGTATTTCACAAGCTCAAGTGTCGAGAATAGAGAAAAGTGCAATTGGACATATTAAGAAATATATATAAGATTTTCTCTGTTGACAATTTATGCATTTAAAATTTATAATAATCTAAAACCATTAATGAGCCTTTTACCTTATTTCAAAAACAAGGTAAAAGGCTTTGTGAATTTTAAGGGGGCAATGGCAGGATGGCTTTGATTGATATGACTATTCCTGATTATTTTGATATAATAGCAGAAAAGTATGCAGAAAATCTTGCTGTAATTTATCATCATGAGAAGATATACCTTACATATAAACAGTTTAAAAAAATAGTTGAAGATACAGCAAAAGGGTTTTTGGCAATAGGGATTCAAAAAGGTGAGCATGTTGCTGTATGGGCAACCAACAAGTTAGAATATCTTGTCTCTATTTTTGCCCTTGCAAAGATTGGAGCTGTTTTGGTCACAGTAAATACTAATTATAAAATCTATGAACTTGAATATCTGCTAAAACAGTCAGATAGTTCAACTCTCATATTTATAGAAGGCTTTAAGGATTCAAATTATTTAGAAATTATAAAAAAGTTAAATCCACAACTTAAAAACTGTGAAAAAGGAAAACTTGAAAATCCAAACTTGCCATACTTGAAAAGACTAATTTTTATCGGAAAAGAGTCCTACAGAGGAATGTACACATGGAATGAGGTTGTAGATCTCGGTAGAAGGGTTTCAGATGCTGATCTTTATCAAAGACAAAAAAGCCTTCAGCCTGATGAGGTTATCAATATGCAATACACATCCGGCACGACAGGATTTCCAAAAGGAGTTATGCTTACACACAAGAATATTCTAAACAACGGATATGCAATTGCTGAGTGTATGAAGCTTACGCATAACGACAAACTTTGCATTCCTGTTCCGTTTTTTCACTGTTTCGGTTTGGTGCTAGGAATTACTGCTTGTGTTACAAAAGGTGCTACTATGGTGCCTCTTGACCATTTCAATCCACTTATGGTAATGGAGACAGTCCACTATGAAAGGTGTACTGCTCTTCATGGTGTGCCTACAATGTTCATTGCAATCTTGCAGCATCCTGATTTTAACAAGTTTGATTTTTCGTCACTCAGAACAGGTATTATGGCAGGCGCACCTTGTCCTATAAAAGTTATGAGAGAAGTTGTTGAGAAGATGAATATGACGCAGATAACAATTGCATATGGTCAGACAGAGGCCTCTCCTGTGATAACTCAAACAAGGGTAGACGACCCTCTTGAATTTAGAGTTTCAACTGTGGGAAGGCCATTAGAAGGTGTTGAGGTCAAAATAGTTGATATAAACACCAAAAAAGAGGTTCCAAACGGCACAATTGGTGAAATTTGTGCAAGAGGCTACAACATTATGAAAGGGTATTATAAAATGCCTGAGGCGACAAAACAGGCAATTGACGAAGATGGGTGGCTTCACACAGGGGATTTAGGGTACATAGACCAAAATGGATATTTGAGGATTACTGGAAGACTTAAAGACATGATAATAAGAGGCGGGGAGAATATATATCCACGTGAGATAGAAGAATTTTTGTACACTCACCCTGCTATAAAGGATGTTCAGGTGGTTGGAGTTCCGGACAAAGTCTATGGTGAAGAGATAATGGCGTTTGTGATTTTGAAAGATGGAGTTTCAGTGACTGAGGAAGAGATAAAAGAATATGTTAAACAGAATCTGTCACGTCATAAAACGCCAAAGTATGTCATGTTTGTAGATAGCTTTCCTACAACTGCTAATGGCAAGGTTCAAAAGTACAAACTTCGTGAGATGGCAATAGAGGTGTTAAATCTTCACGATGCAGCGAATATTGAAACTGCCTGAGATTTTGCAAACTGCAGCTTGAATTTGAGCAATTTTATATGTTAGAATTATTAAAACCTTTTTTGGAGGGAAGAAAAAAGATGCAACTTCGATATGGGCTTGAAATTTCCCACAAAGGTAATCTTTCATGGGAAGGGATTGACCTTCTTGATTTAATAGAGATGTATGGAACACCTCTTTATGTTATGAATGAGAGAATGATTAGAGAAAATATAAATAGATTCAAAAATGCATTAGAGAAATATTTTGGACAAGACGGGCTGGTAATCTATGCATCAAAGGCGTTTTGTACAAAAGCGATGTGCCAGATTGCAAAACAAGAGGGAATAGGACTTGACGTTGTGTCAGGTGGAGAGCTTTACACTGCTCTTTCAGTAAATTTTCCAACTGACAAGATATTTTTTCATGGAAATAACAAGACATATGATGAACTTGAAATGGCGGTTGAAAAGGGAGTCAAAATTGTAATTGACAACTTTGATGAGCTTGAGATGCTTAGGCTCGTCTGCCGAACAAAGTCCAAAAAGGCAGATGTTCTAATCAGGGTAAAACCGGGAATTGAAGCGCACACTCATGAATTTATTCGAACGGGCCAGATAGACTCTAAGTTTGGTGTTGCTCTTGAAAATGGCGAAGCATTTTCAATGGTAAAAAAGATTTTAGATATAGATGAGTTAAAACTGATAGGTCTTCACTGTCATATAGGTTCTCAGATTTTTGAAACAGCACCGTTCAAGCTTGCAGCAAGGGTTATGCTTGAGTTTATATTAAAAATAAAGAAAGAGCTTAATTATGAAATAGATATTTTAGATTTAGGTGGTGGATTTGGGATTAAATATACTGCTTTTGACCAGCCACCTCAAATAGAAAAATTTATAGAGGCTATATCTGAAGAGATAGAAGAGTTTTGCCGACAAAAAGGGCTCAAAAAACCTTTTATAGTCTTAGAGCCAGGTCGTTCAATTGTAGGTGAGGCAGGAATTACTCTTTATACAATCGGTAGCATAAAAGAAATCCCTAATGTGAGAAACTATGCATCTGTTGACGGTGGGATGACAGACAACCCACGCTATGCCCTTTACCAGGCAAAGTATGATGCATATGTTGTTGAAAATCCACTTGGCGAAAAAGCAAAGCTGTACACAATTGCAGGAAGGTGTTGCGAATCAGGAGATATTTTAATAAAAGACATTAAATTACCAGAACTCAAAACTGGCCAGCACCTTGCTATTTTAGCAACAGGGGCATATAATTATTCTATGTCGAGCAATTACAACCGCTTCCCACGCCCTGCAGTTGTACTTTTAAAAGACGGCCAAGTTCGAGTGATTGTAAAGCGAGAGACTTATGAGGATATAATCAGAAATGATTTGGAAATATAAAAAAACTTTTTGGAGAGGTTTATTATGAACTTGCCGAATATTTTAACTATGCTACTTCGAATTCCTGGGCTTTTGTTTGCAATCTCTGTACATGAATCTGCACATGGGTATGTTGCTTACTTGCAAGGGGATGACCTTCCTAAAAAGCAGGGGAGAATAACTTTAAATCCCCTGCCTCATATTGACATTTTTGGTGTAATTTCTTTGATGTTGTTTGGGTTTGGGTGGGCAAAACCTGTTGTGACTGATCCAAGAAACTACAAGAATCCAAAGGTTGGAATGGGACTTACAGCTTTAGCAGGGCCGGTTGCAAATATTCTCTCAGCAATTGTATTTGCTATGGTTTTGAAGTATATTGACAAATACAATCTTGTTTCAAATAGATATGTTGTGATTATGCTTCAGCAAGCGTATTTAATCAATGTATATCTTGCCATATTTAATCTTTTACCAATACCGCCGCTTGATGGGTCTAAAATTTTGTTTATATTTGCACCTGCAAAGTATATAGAATTTTACTATAGATTTGAATTAATTGGGCAGATAATACTAATTGCGTGTATATTCTTTGCACCATATTTACTTTCATTTGTCTTACAGCCAATTGCTTATTTTGTCTTTACTTTTATTGATTTTATTGTAAAGCTATTTCCTTAAATTTCTTTTTCAAACATCAAAAGATGGGAGAAGGAGAGAATGAAGAGAGTTTTGTCAGGCACAAGGCCAACAGGCATTTTACACTTAGGAAACTACTTTGGGGCGATAGAGAGCTGGGTAAAACTCCAAGACCAATATGAATGTTACTTTTTTGTTGCTGATTGGCATGCACTTACAACAGGGTATGAGGACACTACTAATTTAAGAGAGTACACAAAACAGGTGGTTATAGACCTTTTGGCAAGCGGGCTTGACCCTAACAAGTGTACAATATTTGTTCAGTCGCATGTGCCAGAACATGTTGAGCTACATCTTTTATTTTCCATGATAACGCCACTTTCTTGGCTCTACCGCTGCCCAACTTATAAAGACCAAATGAGAGAGTTGAAAGAAAAGAATATTGCTACCTATGGTTTTTTAGGGTATCCTTGTTTGCAGGCAGCAGACATATTGATATACAAAGCTGAACTTGTTCCAGTTGGAGAAGACCAGCTTCCACACTTAGAGCTCACGAGAGAAATTGCAAGAAGATTTAATTACTTGTATGGACAAATATTTCCAGAACCGCAACCAATTCTAAATACTGTTAAAGTTTTGATTGGCACAGATGGGCGAAAGATGAGTAAAAGTTATGGCAATACAATTGCGCTGTCTGAAGATTTAGAGAGTGTACGCAAAAAAGTAATGAACATGGTTACAGACCCAGCAAGAATTCGAAAGAATGACCCAGGACATCCAGAAGTTTGTACAGTATTTGCTTACCATAAGATATTTAGCGAAGATACTGTTGATGAAATAGAGATAAACTGCAGAGAAGGTAAAATTGGTTGTGTAGAGTGCAAAAAGAAGCTATTTGATAATCTTTCTAAGTTCTTAGAGCCAATTCAAAGCAAAAGAAAGAAACTTGAAAATGATATTGATTATGTCTTTGGTGTAATTGAGGAAGGTGCAAAAAAAGCTCGAGCAATTGCTTCCCAGACATTAAAAGAAGCAAAGGATAGGGCAGGACTGTTATGAATTTTGAGGTGAAGCTTCCTAATTTTGAAGGACCGCTTGACCTTTTGCTTTATCTTATAAAGAAAGAAAAGATAAACATCTATGATATTCCAATTGCTGAGATTACTAATCAGTATCTAATGTATATAAACCATTTAGACACAATAAATGTAGATTCTATATCTGAATTTTTAGTTATGGCAGCAACACTTTTGGAGATTAAATCAAAAATGCTTTTGCCAAAGCTACAAGAGGAAGAAGAAGACCCGCGGCAAGAACTTGTTGAAAGGTTGAGAGAGTATCAAAAGTACAAAGAGGTTGCAATTTACTTGAAAGAAAATCATCCATATAGAGAAAGCTACAAAAGAGCATTTGAACTTAGAAATTTTGAGAGCAATTTCGTGGTAAAGGTTGATGTGAATAAACTCATTGAAACATACAGGAATATTTTATCAAAAAAAGAAACTACTTCTTCTGACAATGACAAAAGACTCCAAGAAATTACCAAAAAGCAAACAATTTCTATTTTGAAAGTGATAAAACAGGTTTTAGAGTATATAAAACAAAAAGGGGTTGCTTATTTTAGTCACCTTATAAAGGGGATTTCGAAAGATGAGATAGTATACAGATTTTTGGCCATTTTGGAACTATGTAAATTGGGACATATTTCTTTGCATCAGCAAAAGGTATTTGATGATATTAAAATCACAAAAAGGTAGAGAGGCTCAAAATAAAACATGGATAAGACAGCTGTAAAATCAGTTTTAGAAAGCATATTATTTTTGAGTGCAGAGCCCATTGAAATAGCCAAAATTGCAAAGATTTTGGATATTTCAGAGAGGGAAGTAGAAGATTGCATTGAAGAGCTAAAAGAAGAATACAAGAACCAGAAAAGAGGCTTTATAGTTATAAAAGAAGAAAAAGGGTATACTTTAGTTACGAATCCTGAAAACTCAAAGTATATAAAAGAATATTTTGAGTTTGAGCAAAAACAATCTTCACTTTCGCAGGCAGCGTATGAGGTGCTATCAATAATTGCATTAAATGGTCCAATAACAAGGCAGGAGATAGAAAGGATAAGAGGTGTTAGTAGCGATAATGTTATAAAGAGCCTTCTTGAAAAGGGGCTTATAAAAGAAGCAGGGAAGCTTGATACAATAGGAAAACCCACTTTGTATGAAGTGACAGAGCTTTTTTATTACTCTCTCGGTATACAAAATCTTGAGGAGTTAAAAGAAAAGATTATGCAAAGAGAGGATACATCAATTTGATGTATCCTCTTTTTATTTTGTGGAAATAATTTTTAATAAAATCTGAGAAAAGGAAGAAATTTATGAGAACTTGAGATGGTATTGTTAACCTTAATTTTATTGACTTTCGTATATCTCAGCTTTCCTAAGGTATTTAAGATTGAGGTAGAGCTTAAAGACTTTTTAGTAGTCAATATAAAGCTTAAAATTATTTGGTTTTATGTAAAAATCTTTCATTATGAATTTCCGAACAAAACCGATTTCAGGAAAGTTCCACCAGTTAAAAAGAAAGAGACAAAAAGAGTCAAACTTAAGGCATCTTTCAAAAGTTTCTATAAATTATTCAAGATTTTTTTGTCAGTCTCAATTATAAAGATAGAAAAAATAGTTACATGGGTATATTGCACAGACATTTTTGTTTTGAGTATTTTAAGTGGAATTATATATTCTATCTGGGGAATATTATTATCATGTGGAGAAAAGGTGAAGATTGATTATAAAGGTTTTACTGAAGGCAATTTTGCGGATAGCTATTTCAAAATTAACTTAAAACTCAAAATTTTTCCAGTGAAAATTTTGATTAATTCAAAAGCAATAGTAAAAAATTTAAGGGGTGTTTTGAACTATGACACATCCAATTGAGATGTTAATGCAGACAACTATGGAAAACTTAAAACAGATGATTGACGTAAACACAATTGTAGGCGATGCTGTTCAAAGTTCTGGTGGTGCTGTTATTATACCAGTTTCCAAAGTGTCTTTTGGATTTATAGCAGGCGGTGGTGACATAAAGCAAGATAGTAACAAGGGTAACAAAGCAGAGGACAACACTCCCCTTTTTGCAGGTGGAACTGGTGCTGGAATTTCTGTGATGCCAATTGCCTTTTTAGTTGTGACACAGGACCAAATAAGACTTTTAAATGTATCAGCAAATAACAGCGTGGAGAGAATTATTGACATCATCCCATCTATTATTGAAGATATAAAGGATATTATTCAGAGAAGATGATAGCAAAAGCTTGCTATCATCTTTTTTTGTTCCGCAGAATAAAAATTAAACAGAAAAAAATAAAGAATAAAAAGGGGTGTTTGGAAAATGAAAAGGAAAAAATTTACAAAGGATACCTCAAGTTCAAAAAACAATTTATTGGTTGTAAAATTCTTTGTAGTTTTAGCTGTCATAATATTTGTAGTGGCTTTCAAATACCAATATCTTAAATTTGAAAACTTTAACATTGAAGAGCTAAAAAAATACTATACTTACGATGAAAAGGTGTATAAATATATAAAAGATTTTGTCAGAGATTTTTTAAAAATAAAAGGTGCAACTGTCAATGTTTACAAAGACAGTTCAATTAAAAAGGAAGATTCAAATACTTTTTTATATCCAGCAGATGGTCAGATAGAATTTTCACAAGATGGAGGATACTTTATAGTTGTTACAAAAACGACTAATATAATTGCTCCATGTAGTGGCACAGTCATAAGTATCAAAAACAAAGCTGGCAGGTTTGATATAGCAATCCAAGATGAGAAAAATGTCTTCTACATACTAGAAAATTTAGATATTTTAAGTGCACAAAAAGGAAAAATGGTAAAAAAAGGTGAAGTAATTGGTCAAAAAAAGCCTTTTGAGCTTTCAGAGAAAGATTTTATATATTTTAAAAGGAAAGAGGCTATGTAGTTTATTTATTTTTTACAAATGACTTGTTAAGTCAAGATATGTTATACTAAATTTAGACAAAAGTCAACAAAGGATTAAGTTTAAAATAGAGGATGTGGCAAAGTGGAATTGAGAATTAAAATACTTATTGTTACTATTTTGGTGGGATTTTTACCAACTTCGATTGTAGCTGCATATGTAATGACAAATATAATACCACAGTATGAGAAGATTACGTATGACTATTTTGTAACTCAACAAGAAAAATCATTAGAAAGAATTAAAGCAAAGGTTTTCGAAGACATGACGAATTTTGCCAAAGAATATGCCATATGGAATGAGATTTATGAAGCAGTTTTGATGGGTAAACTAAGTACAATTGAATTTTACTGGACAAATTGGTTATATCAAAAACCATATGATTTTTCAATTATTGTAGGTTTTGATAAGCAAGGAAAGATTATTTGCTCATATTCTAAGTATCAGTCGATTAAAGATATAAATATTAACAAGTTATCTAAAATTGTACAAAAGACAATAAGTAAACAATACATTATTTATAAAGAGGTTAGTTTAATACCTGTAGAAAAAGGGTTTATAAAATTTAATGATAAAATTTATGCATTCGTTTGCTGCCCGGTTTTAGATGACAAAAATCTTAGTCGGCCGGTTATAGGTGCTCTTTTTTTAGCAAGGGATATAAAAAATTTTGTTTCTTTGATTCAGCCCTATGTTGTAAATAATGTGTATTTTCAACCTAAGGAATCTTCAACTCGGCCAAATAGATTACTCAGAAATGAAATTGCCATAACTGATATAGACAATAACATCTTAGGTAGTATAGTTTTAGACTATGACGAAAAGCCGCTTGTTTTGGTAAAGAAGCATTTTGAAAACCTTTTAATAGCTATGTTTATGATTTTAACAATCCTAACCTTATTGATCTCATTTATAAGTGGAATGTATTTGACAAATAGAATACTCAAGCTTGAGGAGTATGCGATAGGCCTTTTTTCAAGGATAAATGGTGAAGCTACTCTTCCAAAACCAAATGTAAAAAAAGAAGGTAAGTTTGAAAATGTTGAGACAATTCTCACTTATTTTTCGAATGAGATAAAGAGCAAGATTTCACTTTTGAAAACTCAAGATGACCTTTTGAGAGAGCTTTTTGAAAAGGAGAGGAGAAATTTTGAAGGAGCAATTAAACTACTTATATCTATAATAGAAATGAAAGACCCATATACTAAAGGACATGCTGAAAGAGTAATGCAATATAGTAAAAAGATTGGACAGAAGCTTGTCAATCAAAAAGGGTATAAAATAAATTTATTTGATTTAGAAATAGCTGCATACCTGCATGACATTGGTAAGATTGTAGTGCCAGAAAATATTCTCAACAAAAGAGGAAAGCTTACTGATGAAGAATATTCTATTGTCAAAAGACATTCCTTAGATGGATATAACATTCTTTCAAATATTGAATACTTTGATAGTATAAAGGATATTGTCCTGTATCACCATGAGAACTTAGATGGAACAGGATATCCACTTGGTATAAATGGAGATAAGATTCCAGTGGAATCAAGGATAATAGCGATAGCAGATGTGTTTGATGCACTTACGACTGACAGACCTTACAGAAAAGCATTCTCTGAAGAAGAAGCACTGATTATGATGAAAAATGATGTGGGAAAGAAGTTTGATCCAGAGATATTTGAGGTGTTTTTAGAGGTTTTAGCAGAGGAAAAAATTTCAAATGTTGAGATGAAGATAGATGGACAAGTATAAACTTAAGATATTGCTTGAGTCTGACGAAGGACCAAAACTTGATTTTAAAAGTACTCTTTCCTTAGAGACAGAAGGTGAAAAAAAAGAGCTTGTTAAAGATGTAATTGCTATTGCGAATTCAAGAGGTGGCAGAGGTTATATCATATTTGGTGTTGAAGACAAGACGAAGAGAATTTTTGGAATAAAAAATGAAAATTTAACAGAAGAAAAAATTCAGCAGATAATCTCAAGTAGGTGTGATCCACCCGTCTCAATCAAGTTTGAGATTGTGGAGTACGAAGGAAAGAAGTTAGGAATACTTACAATCTATAAAAGTAGTTTACGTCCTCACCAAATGGTGCAAAACGGAGTATTCTATATTAGGCGCGGTTCTACTACAGATGTTGCAAAACGGGAAGAGATTGCTTCTATGTTTGAAGAAAGTGGTATTGTCAACTTTGAGATGTCAATTATAAGAAATGCAGGAATTTCTGACCTTGACTCAGAGCTGATAAGTTTGTTTTTTAGGAAAAGTGGGATTGCTTCCGAGTGGGACAATACAATTCTGCTTGAGAGCTTTGGGATTATTCAACGAGACAGAGAAAATGGAAATTTCTACCCTACTATAGCAGGAATGCTTGTATTTGGCAAGTGCCCAGAGCGTTTTATACCTTCTGCTTATTTGAGTTTTGAATTTTTTGACCACAATCAAATTATTTGTGGTAACATATATAGTATAATAAATACAGTTATAAATGAGCTGACACAAATGTACCCACAAAAAGATTTATGGGCATTGTTTGAAGCTATTGCAAATGCGCTTGTGCATAGAGACTATTATGATTTAACAAGGTCTACTGTAGTAAAGATTGGTGAAAAGTTTATTGAAGTTGCAAATCCTGGATGTCTTTTGGAAGGCAATATGATTTATAACATGGGAAGAGAGATTATACCGCGAAGGCGAAATCCGTGGATTTATCAAAAGATGATCATTTTGGACGAACATAATCTGTTTTTAAAGGGTGGTAAAGGAATAGGGAGAATCAAAAAGACATATCCCACCGCAAAGATAATAAATATAAACTCTCAAAATACCTTTAAAATTATTTTGCCGCCAATAGATAAATTGTAAAGAGGAGTATGTATTGAAATGGTCAAAGGGAAGGTTATAAATTTGCACCCTACATCATCAAGGTTTTTTAAAATAGGGATTAAACATTATGAAAGAGGCGAGATAGAGCTTGCCATTGAGAGATTAAAAAGAGCGCTTGAGCTTGACAGCAAAAACATAGAGATAAAGTTCAACTTAGCAGGGCTATTGGCTCAGATTGGGGATTTTGAAAGTTCGAATAAACTCTTGACTGAACTTACCACCGACAACCCTGAGTTTTACGACTCACTATTTGGGCTTGGTTGTAATTTCTTTGAGATGGGGAAACTGAGAGAAGCAAAACATTTTTTAAGAAGGTATCTCAAGCTTAGCAATAACACTGAGTTTAAAGAAGCTGCGGAAGACCTTCTTGACTTTATTGAGACCCAGCAGGAATTTGAAAGAGAACAAAAAGAGATGGAAAAACTGACAAAACTGTTGGAAAGGGGTAACTTTCTTTTAGAAAATGGTCGGTATGAAGATGCTGTAAAGTATTTTAAGATGATATTGGCAAAGGACGATACAATCTTTGCTGCAAGGAACAATTTGTCGCTTGCTTATTTTTATATGGGAGAGATCGAAAAGGCTATTCACGAGGCAAAAAAGGTTTTAGAGATTGATAAGTACAATGTTTATGCAAACTGCAATTTGGCGTTTTTTTATAGTACAATTGGCAAGACAAAAGAACTCAAAAAACAGCTAAGAACAATTTTAGAGCTGAAAACATACGACCATAAAGACAAGATTAAGGTTTTAGACACGTTAATAAAATTAAACCAACATGCTGCAATTGTAGACAGGGCAGGTGAGCTTTTTGAAATTACAAAAGAGCCCTATTTTAAACATATCCAAGCTATCAGTTTGTATAATACAAGACAGTATGTAAAAGCTAAAAAGATATGGAAAGACCTAAAAAAGAATTATAATATGCCTGAGATAAAGATTGATTATTTTCTGAAAAAAATTGATGATGTAATGAAAACATTTAAAAAAGACACAATAGACTATTTTGAAACAGGTTTTGGAAATCTTTCAAAGTTAGAAGAGAAAGAGTTTAGAAGCCAACTTCAAAAACACATTGACATGTATTTTTCTCAAACATTTGAGGAAAATGCAAAGAGGATAATGGATATTATAGCCGAAAATGTAAAGCTCAACAATGAAGACAAAGATGGTATTTCTCAGCTTCTTAATGCTCTTCCACTTGAGAAGCAAAGGCTAAACTTTACTGCAATTGCAGCTATTGTTTATTACGTGTATAAGAAGTATCTTCTTAGGCAAAAGGTAAAGCAAAAAGATGTGGCTGAACGTTTTGGTATTTCTCAAGCTGTATTTTCAAAATGGTTTAGAGAATTCAAAGGACTTTTATTGGGAGAAGACGTATAAGGTATCTTCAATTTATTAGAAAATTTAATACTAATCTATATACAAAAAGGAGGAAAAGACACGATATGGAAAAAGTAAATGTCACGCTTCCAGATGGTAAGATAATTGAGGTTGAAAAATCTACCTTAGCTTTGGATTTGGTAAAATCAATAAGTATGAAGCTTTACAAAGAAGCAGTTGCGTGTAAAATAAACGGCATTTTGAAAGACTTATGGACACCTATTGATGAGGATTGTAGCTTTGAGGTTGTCACATTTGCGAGTGATGAAGGCAAAAGAGTATACTGGCACACAACCTCACATATTTTAGCCCAGTCTGTCAAAAGGCTCTTTGGGGATAAAGTAAAACTTGGTATAGGACCTGCAATTGACAATGGTTTTTATTACGACTTTGATGTTGAAGAGTCAATTACAAAGGAGCTTTTGGAAAAGATTGAAGAAGAGATGCAAAAAATAATAAAAGAAGATTTGAAGATTGAGAGATTTGAACTTTCAAGAGAAGAAGCAAAAAAACTTATGCAACAAAGAGGAGAAAACTACAAAGTTGAGCTTATAAATGATATTCCAGAGGGAGAGATTATATCTTTTTATAAGCAAGGTGAATTTGTTGACCTTTGTACCGGTCCACATCTTCCTTCAACGGGGAGGGTAAAAGCGTTCAAACTACTTTCTGTAGCAGGTGCGTATTGGCGCGGAAATTCTAAAAATAAAATGCTTCAAAGAGTTTATGGAATATCATACGAGAAAAAAACGCAACTTGATGAATACCTTACAATGCTTGAAGAAGCAAAGAGAAGAGATCATAGAAAGCTTGGAAGGGAGCTTGATTTATTTGATATTTTCGAGGAAGGGCCAGGATTTCCTTTCTTTTTGCCAAAAGGGATGATTATAAGGAACATATTAGAAGACTTTTGGAGAGAAGAACATAAAAAAAGAGGTTATCAGGAAATAAAAACTCCTATAATGTTAACGAAAGACCTTTGGGTTCAGTCAGGGCATTGGGATCATTATAAAGAAAATATGTATTTTACCAAAATAGATGATCAGGAATTTGCAATAAAACCTATGAACTGTCCGGGTAGCATATTGGTATATAAAAGAAAATCACATTCGTATAGGGAACTTCCTGAGCGACTGTGTGAACTTGGGCTTGTCCACAGACACGAGCTATCTGGTGTATTGCATGGTCTTATGAGGGTAAGATGCTTTACACAAGATGATGCTCATATATTTATGTTACCTTCACAGATAAAAGATGAAATAAAAGGTGTAATTGATCTTATCGATTATTTTTATAGTGTATTTGGTTTCAAATATCATGTTGAACTTTCAACAAGGCCTGAAAATTCAATGGGAACAGATGAACAATGGAATATGGCTGAAACTGCCCTTAAAGAAGCTTTAGAGGAAGTAGGTATAAATTACAAAATAAATGAAGGTGATGGAGCTTTTTATGGACCCAAAATTGATTTTCATCTTGAAGATAGTTTGAAAAGAACGTGGCAGTGTGCAACAATTCAACTTGATTTTCAAATGCCAGAAAGGTTTGACTTATATTATATAGGTGAAGATGGTGCAAAACATAGGCCAGTAATGTTACACAGAGTTGTTTTTGGCAGTATAGAGAGATTTATTGCAATACTTACTGAACACTTTGCTGGTGCATTTCCAGTATGGTTAGCACCAATTCAAATAAGAGTAATACCAGTATCTGATAATTTCAATGACTATGCAGCTAAAATATCCCAAACACTCAAGGAGAATGGATTCAGAGTTGAAGAAGATTTCAGATCAGAAACCGTGGGGTATAAAATAAGAGATGCTCAACTACAAAAAATACCATATATGGTGATTGTGGGTGAAAAAGAGCGAAGGGAAAATACTATAGCGGTAAGAGACAGAAAGAAAGGAGATTTAGGTTCATTTACCATTGATAAGTTTGTATCAATGGTGAAAGAGAAAGTAGAGAAAAAGGTTATAGAATGAAAATTAAAAAAGGCTGCCAGAACATTATTAATGAGAACATGGGCGGTTTTAATGTGGCAGCCTTTTTTAAATTCTTTTTATTATACAAAATAAATCTCAAAAAGGGGCGAACTGATATGGAAGTTGTATGGGAAGAGCCGTACGAGTCTTTTTCAAGATTTATAAATAAAAATGGTTATAATTCTTTGTTGGTTATATGTGATAAAAATACCTTTGATGTGTGTGCAGTCAAGGTGAAAGAGACAGTTGAAAAAAGCAATAGGAAGTGTAAAATAATATGCTTTGAAGCAGATGTAACAGCAGATGAATTTGCGCTTGGAAAGGTATTATTTGAAATAGAACAAGCAGATATATTTGTGGGCGTAGGAAGTGGAACAATTTCTGACATAACACGGTATACAGCATACAAGTTCAAAGTCCCGTTTGTTTTGTTTCCAACAGCACCTTCAATGGACGGGTTTGCTTCTTCTGTTGCAGCACTTACTATAAATGGATTAAAAACAACAGTACTGGCTTCATCACCAGAAGCTATATTTGTGGATACGGAAGTTATAGAAAATTCGCCTGAAATTTTGAAAAAAGCAGGATTCGGAGATTTGATGGGTAAGATAACTGCTTTACTTGACTGGCAACTTTCAAATATTTTGTTTGAAGAGAAAATAGACTGTGAAGTATTACGTATTATGAAAAATACGTATCTGAGAACATTAAATTCAGTTGGTGTAAATGATTTTTGTAAAAATTTGCTGGAAGGTCTAATAACCTCTGGTATCATGATGGTCAGGGTTAACTCTTCTCGTCCTGCATCAGGTTGTGAACACCATCTTTCTCATTTTTGGGAATATCACAGAATAAAAACTTATCATGGGATAAAAGTTGGGCTTGCAACCCTCTATGTGCTGAGGTTTTATGAGCACTTTTTAAATCTTGATAAATCCAGAATTCATGAAAGGAAAGAATATAAAGTAGATATTAAAACGTGGGAGGATGCAATAAAGAAAGGATTTCAACCAACTTTTGGAAGTATAATAAAGAAAAATATTGAAAGAGTAAGCAAGTTAAATGATAAAGAGTTTAGAACTCAAGTGATAAACAGGCTTGTTGAAAAGAAAGAGGTTATAGATAAGTTGATAAGAGACGCAATTGGTGTGTATGATGAGCTGATTGATGCTTACAAAAAACTTGAAATGCCTATGAATTATTGGGAGATTGGTATAGATGAGAATCTTTTTAAGATATCATTTTTATGTGCACCGAATATCAGAGAAAGATTTACAATACTGCATTTGTACGAATTTTTAGGCTTGACAGATGAGGTTGTACGAAGCTTCTGAGTATGTTCTGTTTTGATACCAGCAATTTTGGGAATAAATATTAATGAAAAATGATTGTATAGGTGAATAGTTTATGTACAAGGTATTGGTTGTTGACGATTCGGCATTCATGAGGCAGCTCATCAAGTCAATTTTAGAGCAAACAGGAATGTTTTCTGTGATGGTTGCTCAAACACCTCTCATTGCCCTTGATAGAGTAAGAAAGTTTAAATTTGATGTTATAACAATTGACTATGAGATGCCATACATGAACGGTGTTGAACTTATAAGGAAGATAAGAGATGTTTCAGACAGTAAAATCTTAATGATAAGCGCATATACTCATCCTGGAGCTCATACAACATTTGAGGCATTATCAGCAGGTGCTTTTGATTATATATTAAAACCGTTAAAGGAAGAAGAAATAGAAGAGTTCAAATATGAACTAATCAAAAAGGTAAGTGCTGCATGTGAAGAGTACAAAAAGACCCAGACTGCGCCAACTACCGTCGAGGATGTAAAAGTTTTCAAAGTTCCAATAGAGGATAGTTTGGTCGAAAGAGCAAAAGTTGCAAAGGTTGTAAGTATCGGGATATCAACAGGAGGACCCCCTGTTTTAGAAAAGATGTTTAGAAGCCTCAAGAAGGATTTTTCTCTTCCAATCTTGGTTGTTCAGCACATGCCACCAAACTTTACAAAAGCATTTGCAGAGAGGCTTGCTTCTATTACATCTAAATGTATTAAAGAAGCAGAGGACAGGGAAGAGGTAAAACCAGGATGTATATACATTGCAAAGGGCGGATATCATTTGGCTATTGAAGAAAAGGCAGGGAAACTCTACACAAGAGTGCTTGACCTTGAGAAGATAAAAAGTCACAAACCTTCTGCAGATATTCTTTTTAGCTCAATTGCAGAGGCATGCGGGAAGGATGCAATAGGTATAATTATGACTGGCATGGGGTCTGATGGAAGTGATGGAATATTAGAAATGAAGATGAAGGGAGCTATAACTATTGCGCAGAATGAAAAAAGTTGTGTCGTATTTGGAATGCCCAAGGTAGCAATTGAAAAAGGTGCTATTGAACTTATTATGAGTCCTGAAGAGATAGTGGAGCTATTGAACAAGATATAATCACCTTTTGGAAAATATTAATATGGTTTGTTATTAAAGATGACCACAAATATTTGATGGTGGTCATCTTTAATTTTGTACACAAAAAATTTTTTAATTAATTGACACATAAAAGTGCTTATGTTATAATAACAAAATGCGTTAATACGGGCGTGAATTCCTTTCAGATCCAGGCTGCTCTAAATAAGCTTGATGTCTATAAATGTTTTCATGAATAAATTGTAATTTTGAGGAAATAATAATAAAGATAAGGAAATTTTTTAAGAGGTGATTTAGTTGGCACTACCTCGTCCTGTGCAGTATGGAAAGGTACAAAGAATGAGCTATGGGAAGGTAAAAGAGGTTCTGGATTTGCCATATCTATTGGAAATCCAGAAAAAGTCATTTCAGTGGTTTTTAGACGAAGGACTTAGAGAGGTTTTGCGAGAGATTTCTCCTATCAAAGACTACACAGAGAATTTGCTTTTAGAGTTTGTTGACTATTACTTTGACGGGCCACCAAAATATTCAGAACAAGAGTGTAAGGAAAGAGATGCAACATATGCAAGGCCCCTAAAGGTTAAGGTAAGGCTCATTAACAAAGAAACAGGTGAGATAAAAGAGCAGGACATTTATATGGGCGAATTTCCAATAATGACTGAAACCGGAACCTTTATAATCAATGGTGCTGAAAGAGTAATTGTAAGCCAGCTCATACGCTCACCTGGGTGCTATTTTGCATCTTCAATTGACAAACAGGGTCGGAAGATTTTTTCTGGTACTATAATTCCAAACAGGGGCGCATGGCTTGAGTTTGAGACAGATACAAGCGAACTTCTATCTGTAAGACTTGATAGAACAAGGAAAGTTTCTTTAACCACCTTGCTCAAGGCATTTGGTCTTTACAATCAGCAACTAATATTTAACAAATTAGGAGAAGACGAGAGATTAAAAGCATCCTTAGAAAAAGAGGCAAATAAGGGTGAGATAGGGAATCCTGTTGAAAATGCACTTTTGGAGATTTACAGAAGACTGAGGCCTGGAGAGCCGCCAAATGTTGAAAATGCAAAAAATCTTCTTGAAAGGATGTATTTTGACCCAAGAGGTTATGATTTGGCAAAAGTTGGAAGATACAAATTGAATAAAAAATTATCATTGTGGAAAAGAATTTTCAACAAAAGAGCTGCTGAGGATATTGTTGATAAGAGAACAGGCGAGATATTAGTAAAGGAAGGAGAAATTATTTCAAGAGAGGCAGCACTTAATATTCAGGATGCAGGAATTAATGAGGTATTGGTATATGTAGAGGATGACAAGGTATTCAAGGTAGTTGGGAATAATACTGTGAAGCTTGACAGGTATGTGGATTTTGATGTATCTGATTTGAACATCAAAGAACTTGTATATTTGCCTGTTTTAAATGAGATTTTGTCCACAACAAACGATGTAAATGAAATAAAACAGCTGATAAAAGAGAGAGAAAGAGAGCTTGTTCCATATTGTCTTACAAGAGATGATGTATTTGCTGCGACAAGTTATTTCTTGGGCTTGAAGTATGGCATTGGTCATACAGATGACATAGACCATCTTGGAAACAGAAGGGTCAGGGCTGTTGGTGAACTTTTACAAAACCAGTTTAGAATTGGTCTTGCACGAATGGAAAGGGTCATTCGCGAGAGAATGACAATACAGGATATTGATTCTGTTACACCACAGACATTGATAAATATTAGACCTGTAACAGCTGCAATTAAAGAATTCTTTGGTTCAAGCCCACTTTCTCAGTTTATGGACCAGGTAAACCCACTTGCAGCGCTGACAAACAAGAGAAGACTTTCTGCA
>NZ_APGP01000052.1:0-1737 GCF_000404025.1 Caldicellulosiruptor sp. F32 | reverse complement strand
ATTTAGCAGATTTACCTGAGTTAGCAAATCTCTCTTTGATATTAAAGTAATTCCAGCAAATAACTGCCAAAATCAAAGATAAAATAATTGATAAGTAAGCAAGTTTGTAAATAAGTTTTTTATTCATTAAGGATTTTCCTCCCGAAAATAAAAAGTACTTGGGGTTGTCTTAAAAACAAAGTTTTAAAAATTTTATGTGATACTAATTAAAAACTTTATATTGTAATGAAGGGACAGTCCCAATAACTTTTAAGACAGCCCTATATAAATGCAAATGTTTTAGTTTTATTTAATATAATAGCTTTTGCTGCCTGTTATTTTCATAAACATATCAACCCTAATGTAGTTAATCTTTTTTTTCATAAGCTATCACAAGCTAAGATTTATTTTTAATTTCTTTCAGAAGGGTATACTATTTTGTTTGCCTTTTCAATATCCCAAGTTTTAATAATCTTATTAAATAACTCAGTACCTGTAGAAGACTTTGTTACGTGTAAGTCTAATTTTGAAAAAAGGTCGTGATATAATAAAAACTCGTTATATATATCTTTTTTAGTTTTTATTAAAAACTTGTTATCATTGTTGTCAAATAAATTAAAAGGCTTGCCTCCATCTTTAATATACTCAATAACTTTACTCAAAAATCTACCATATTGTAAAAATGTCCAATACATTGAATTTAATTTTGCATTATAATCAAGTATCTCCAAAGAATCGATGTCTATATACTTAAGTGCCTCTATAATATAAGAAACAAATTCTACTTTAGATTTTAAAAACAATACATTTTCCATAGAAAAACCGTATTTATCAAAATTATATATTATATTATTTGTAAACCACGTGGTTTCTCGTATTTCAGAAGAGACTATCGATTTCATATTCTCCAAAGCTCTAACAAAATATGTTCTTTTTACTGAGTAATTTTTATAAAAAATAGATAAAATTAATGCTATTATAACCAAGAAAACAATATGGATATAAATGATTTTTCTCTTCATGAATTTCCTCCTCTCTCAATATACCTCCATAAATAAAAAAAGTATATGAATGCACTGCATAATTCAAAGCTTATGCAGCGCATTCATATTTAGATGGTTATGCTTTAGCATTATTGAATATAATAATTTTTTGTAATTGTTTTGTCTACAGTTGCTTCCAATACACTATATGTTAACCAAACAGGATGACGTGAATATATTTCAAAATAAAATTTATTATAAAGTGTACGACTCCCTAAAACTTTTGTTCTGTCAGTTGGCACACAAACATCATACATTAAAAGCAAGCGGTGACCTTCTGTATTTAAATATGAGTTTGATAGTGCACTAAGCTTGAAAGCCCTAACAGTATTTCCTTTTTGCTTTTCTTGCTCTTTTACTGACATAGGATACAAGTAAGTAGGGGCTAATACTTCATCTCGTGATATGATTGATCTAAAAAAATCAACTGCATTGGTATAATTTTGAGCAAAAGGTAATAATCCCACTGCTGCAACTATATCAAAATTTATATTAGTAACATAAAGTTGTTCCTCTCTACTAATTCTATACATTATATCGGTATTTCCTGTTCCAATACCTACTTGAATATATGCATTTCTTACTCTTAAATTGGCACTATTATCAAATAATTGAATTGAACCGTTATATGCAAGATAAATATACTGGGCTTCGGTTTCGATACTTAACTGAATACCACCATTTACAGCTGTGTTGTTTCTAGTATCTGAAGGTG
>NZ_APGP01000051.1:0-28301 GCF_000404025.1 Caldicellulosiruptor sp. F32 | reverse complement strand
AAAGCTGACACACCAGCAGTAATATGCACAACAGTGCCGCCTGCAAAATCCAAAGCGCCCAAGTTTTTGAGCCATCCACCTTTTGCCCACACCCAGTGTGCAACAGGGTTGTAGACAAACAGAGCCCATAGTAATGTAAAGAGTATATAGCTGCTAAATTTGATTCTTTCTACATATGCTCCCACAATCAGGGCTGGAGTAATAACAGCAAACATCATTTGAAATGCCATAAACAAAAGGTGTGGGATTGTGGCCGCATAGTCAGGATTTGGTTTATACCCCACATTCCTCAGCCCTGCCCAATCTAAGGTGCCAATCAAACCAAACCTGTCAGGGCCAAACGCCATGCTGTAGCCAACCAGTACCCATTCAATGCTAATTATCCCCAAAGTCAACGCTGACATGGTAATTGTTGAAAGAAGGTTTTTTCTTCTGACCATACCACCGTAAAAAAGACCTACCGCTGGTGTCATCAGCATAACCAGAGCTGTTGAAATGAGTACCCATACAATATCAGCATAATTCATCCAAAACACCCCCAAATTTTATTTTGAAAGTCTATATCCGCCTAAAATGCAAAATGGGGACATACCATTTCTGGTATGCCCCCATTGGCAACTACAATTTTATTATATCCAGCTTTTGAGATGATGTCAATAGGTGAAATTTTAAATTGGTGAAATTGCAAAAATAAAAGCTCCTTGAAAAAAGGAGCTGCAAAAATTCTTTTATCTTTTCGAGAACTGGGGTGCTCTTCTTGCTTTCTTGAGACCGTACTTCTTTCTTTCCACCATACGTGGGTCTCTTGTGAGAAATCCTGCTTTTTTCAAAACAGGTCTGAGTGTTGGGTCAGCAAGCACAAGCGCTCTTGCAATACCATGGCGCAGTGCACCTGCTTGGCCAGAAAGCCCGCCACCTTTAACCTTTGCAATTACATCATATTTGTTGAGTGTTTCAGTAAGTGTCAATGGCTGCTTTACAATAATTCTCAATGTCTCAAGAGGAAAATACTCTTCCATGTTCTTATCGTTCACAATAATCTTACCATTTCCAGGTGAAAGCCAAACCTTTGCAACAGAAGTTTTTCTCCTACCAGTTGCATAATATCTAATCTGTGCCACTTTCATATCCTCCCCTTAAAACTAAATTTCCAGCACTTCTGGCTTTTGTGCAGCATGTGGATGATTTGGTCCTCTGTAAACTTTGAGCTTTCTCATAAACCTATCTCTCAGCCTATTTTTAGGAAGCATTCCGCGCACTGCAATCTCAATTGCCTTCTCTGGATGCTTTTCAAGAAGTCTGCGATATGGTATGAATTTAAGTCCACCTGGATACTTTGTATGATATCTGTATCCATCCTTGTCAAGCTTTTTACCTGTTAAAACAACCTTCTCAGCATTTACCACAATTACATAGTCTCCAGTGTCAACATTAGGTGTAAACTGGGGTTTATGTTTTCCTCTCAAAATGACAGCAATTTTAGCTGCAAGCCTTCCAAGCGGCTTTCCTGTTGCATCTATCACATACCACTTCTTTGGAACTTCATTTGGCTTTGCAAGGTATGTCTTCATCGCTCTCGTTTTCACTCCTTTTGAAATTTTGTTTTCTGAAAATCTATGTTATCAACTCATACTCGGGGCCTCATTTTAAAACATTAAATATTCTAATACATTATATTGTCAATGTCAATTGCTTGGATAACGATTTTAATAAGCATAAGTAAATACTTTTATTTTAAAAATGCAAGGAATTTGACAAGAATTTTGGTAAAATATAAATGTAAACTTCGCATTGGTAAGATTGACAAGAAAGGAGGAAATGTTATTGAAATATTTGGTTGCACCGGATAAATATAAAGGGTCGTTTGACGCTTCAGTTGCATCTGAGATAATAAAAGAAGCTATTATTGAGGTTGACAAAAGCGCAGAAGTTTTCCAGCTTCCGCTTGCTGACGGTGGAGAAGGAACTCTGACAGCTCTGTCTAAAATCTTTGGTGCCAAAATAGAAGAGGTTGAGGTAAGTGACCCTCTTTTTAGGAAGATAAAAAGCAGGATAGGATTTTTTGAAGACAAAGCAATTATTGAAATGGCAGAATGTTCAGGACTTCTTCTTTTAAAAGATGAAGAAAGAAATCCCCTTTACACAACAACATACGGTGTTGGTGAGCTCATTAAATACGCAATTTCAAAGAAAGTGAAAGAAATCATCATTGGCATTGGTGGGTCTGCAACAAATGATGCAGGAGTTGGGATGCTAAATAGCCTTGGTATGAAATTTCTGGACGAAAATGGAGAAGAGTTAAAACCAATTGGGCAAAACTTGGTAAAAATAAAAAAGATTGATGATTCAGATTTTTTGAAAGATGTTCTTAAGATAAAATTTACAGTTTTGTGTGATGTTACAAACCCACTTTATGGAGAAAACGGTGCAGCGTATGTGTTTGCACCTCAAAAAGGGGCAGACGAAAATGCTGTAAAGCTTCTTGATATGGGACTTAGGAATTTTGCAAATGTTGCCAAAGAGTATCTCGGAAAAGATTTATCGCTATCCAGCGGAGCTGGTGCTGCAGGGGGTTTAGGATTTGCACTTCTTGCTTTTTTGAACGCTCAGTATGTATCGGGAATAGATTATATACTCAGCGCTTCAAATGCAGAAGAACATGTCAAATGGGCAGACATTATTATCACAGGTGAAGGAAGATTTGACAGGCAAAGCCTATCTGGAAAATCTACAATTGGAATTGCAAGACTTGGGGCAAAGTTCAGCAAGATGGTAATTGTTATTTCAGGGTCTATTGATTGTCCTTTTGAAGAATATTCAAAAGAAGGCATAACTTCAATTTTCTCTATCGTTGATATGGCATCATCGCTTGACAGATGTCTCAAAGAAGCACCACGGCTTTTGAAAGAAACTACAAAGAGTATTGTGAATTTGATTTTAAGGGCAAAAAAACTTTAAAAAGCAGATAAAACCATCAGGGCTATTCCGTCTTTTTTTTGGAATAGCCCTGAAAAAGGAAAGTTTTTACTTTATGCAAAAACAGTGTGGATACCCTGTGCTGCAGTACTTTTCTGGCAATTTGATTATCAGTGCGTTATCGAGCTGTTCAAATTCAAGTTTATCTTCAAAACCCAAAAGTTTTACCTCTTTGACAGAGATACCGCTTGACAGTCCCAAACTTTTGATGATTGCTCTGTTATCTTCTGGCCATTTCATTTGAAAAGCAAAAATTTTCCCTTCTTTTTGTGTAAATCTAAAATCTTCTTTTGTCCACTCGAGTTTTTTCTCCTGGAAAGCTCCACCTTGACCTTTTGTCGGACCTTCTCCATATCTTATCCATGGACGTGTTGCATATATGGCTTCTGCATTTACTTTCATCCATTTTGCAATCTCATCAAGAATATAAAGACACTCATCATCCAATGTGCCATCTGGTTTTTGTGGAATGTTTAAAAGAAGGTTTCCACCTTTGCTGACAATATCAACAAGCATTTCAATTACCTGTTGCGGGGTTTTATATACAGCTCTTACATCATAAAACCAACCACCTACACATGTATCTGTTTGCCATGGATGAGGTAGAATATCTTCGGCTGCTCCACGTTCAATGTCCAAAACACCAATTTTATACACATCCGGATTTGTGTCTTTTTGAGTGTACACTGCTTGATTTATACCACTGTGATTCTTGGCACTTGTATTGTAAAGATGCGCAACTATACTCAACCCAATCTCACCAAATGGAACACCACCATCTGAATACAAAAAGTCTGGTTCATACTGGTCGATTAAATCTTTTATTCTTAAAAACCATTTCATATGCCACTGCGTATTTTGCGAGTACCAATTGACAATCTTTCCATGCTGTTTTTCTAACTCATACTCGTCCCTATTTGGGTGATAAAAATCCTCATAGGCAGGGTCATTTCCATCATATGGAACACCCTTATATGGTCCTCTTGAATCACATCCTTTGTTTGGTGCAAACCATGAAAAGCTTGCTGCTAAATGTTCTGATACACCAAACGGAAGACCTCTTTCCCTTGCAGCCTTTGCCCACATCCCAACAATATCTTTTTTGGGACCCATATTTACTGCATTCCACCTATGGTATCGGGAATTCCAGTTATCAAAGTTATCGTGGTGAACAGCCTGAGCAACAAAATATTTTGCCCCTGCTTTTATATACAGATCAATTAATTCCTCTGGATTAAACTTTTCGGCCTTCCACATCTGAACAATGTCTTTGTAACCAACCTTTGAAGGATGCCCATACTTTCGCCAATGGTAGTAATACTGTGGCTCTCCTTCTCTATAAATATTGCGTGCATACCAGTCACCATACATAGGAACCGATTGAGGCCCCCAGTGCGCCCAAATACCAAACTTGGCATCTAAAAACCATTGAGGACATTTGAACTGCCTTAAAGATTCCCATGTTGGTGAGAATGGACCTTGTTGGATGGTTTTTAAATACTCCTCCATGTATAAGACCTCCTTGTGTACAAATTATTTCTTATAAAGTGGCCCAAAATTTTTGCATGCTCTAAAATCTGCACCTTCTAAGTCATCTGTTCCAAACGCACTCCAAGCACTCGGTCTGAATATTCTTTCTTCTTCTACATTGTGCATGCACACTGGAATTCTTAACATAGATGCCAATGTGATAAACAAATCACCTACATGTCCATACGTTATCGCACAATGATTTGCTCCCCAGTTTTCCATCACAGAGTATACGCTCTTAAACGCTCCCTTGCCAGTTAGTTTTGGAACAAACCATGTGGTTGGCCATGTCGGGTCTGTCCTTCTGTCAAGTATTTCATGAACATTTGGAGGAAGTTCTACTGTCCAGCCTTCTGCAATCTGAAGAACAGGCCCCAACCCTTTAACAATATTTAATCTTGAGATTGTAACAGGCATACCACCTCTTGTCACAAATTTTGTTGAAAATCCGCCACCTCTAAAATAGCCCAAATTTGCATAACAGAATCTTGTTGCTTCTAAACACTTTCTAACTTCTTCTTCAGTGATTTCCCAGAAAGGTTTTATAGCAGGCTTGCCGTCAATCTCTTGCTGACCTGTTCCGTCCAGTGCTGCTGAACCTGAATTTATAAGATGAATAACCCCATTTTGAGCAAGTCCTTCTGGTTTCCATCCAGTGACTCTATAAATAGCACCTTCGCTCCAATATGTTCGAACGTCTGCAAAAATTTGAGCCGTATTTGTAAGAAGATGCCCAAATAACATACATACACCATTTAAGCTATCATTTTCAGTTGCAAGTATGTAGGGCTGTCTTAGTCCATTCCAGTCAAATGAGGAGTTGAGAATTGTTTCCATAAAGTCACCGTTTGGGAAATGATCTGTCCACTGACGCTGTCCTTGAAATCCTGCTAAAATTGCATTATGTCCAAGTGCTTCTTCGGGATAACCTAATGCTTCAAGCTTTTTGTTACCAATCATTAAATCTCTTGTTATTATAGCCATCTTGACCACAAATTCCCATACCTCATCCTTCTTTTTTCTGTCAACTCTTTTCTCTGGTGGATTAGGATCTTCTCCTTCCTTACAATTATTCCTCACCCACTGTATTGCCCTTTCAAATTCTTCTTGGTCGTATATTTTTTCTTCTATTCGCCTTATTATCTCTGACATGTCAACATACTCAACTCTCATCCCAAGATAATCCTCAAAAAAGTCAGGGTTAACAATAGAACCTGCGATTCCCATCGATACGTTTCCAATTGAAAGATAGGACTTATTTTTCATTATAGAAACTGCTAAAGCACTTTTTACAAACTTTAAAATCTTTTCTTGGACATCTTGAGGAATTGAAAAATCATCTTTGTCTTGAACATCCTTTCCATATATCTTAAAGACAGGTAACCCTTTTTGATTGTGAGCGGCCGACACTGCAGCAAGATATACAGCACCCGGTCTTTCTGTACCATTAAATCCCCATACAGCTTTTGGAATATCCAGTGTCATCTCCATTGTTTCTGAACCATAACACCAGCAAGGCGTGACTGTTATAGAAAGGCCTACCCCCTCTTTTTTGAAAAGTTCATCTGCCATTCTTGCCTCAACAACACCACCAATACACCGAGGAGGGAGTACACACTTTACCTTCTCGCCATTTGGCAAATAAACATTCTTTTCGATAAATTCTGCTACCGATTTTGCTAATCTCCATGTCTGCTCTTCTAAAGACTCTCTTACTCCACCATATCTTCCATCTATAGTTGGTCTTATACCCACCTTGGGGTAATCTTCAACAAATCTTTTTTCACCTATGAAAACATTCAATCTTTCATTTGACATTTTTGCTATTTCTCCTTTCTTTCAGTTTTTGAGATGCAAAACTACATTGGTGAAATGGAATGAAAGTATGTGAAACGTTTAGCTTTTGTTTTACAAAAATAATTATAACGCCATTTATTCTGTTTCTAGTATACACTCTTTTTCACAACTTGTCAATATATTTGCCTAATTTTTTCGCTATAAACTTTTACATAATTGTCCTTTAGTCACAATTGTATATCACATTTTTCTATTTACTCTAAAAATAGAGAGTCAATCATCATTAAAACTCTCTCACCATATGCTAAACGTTTCACATTGCATGACAAAATAAAAATTCTATTTTTGATTTTATTATATTCTTTGATACATTCCTTGTCAATAACAAATAATTTAAATAAAAAATAAGCTAAAAAACTTTAAATCATCTCAAAACCAATAAAATCAACATTTAATCTCTCTTATAGACTTTTTTATCAAAAGTTGTGCATCCAACTTTTTAAAGAGAGGGAAATCGCTTTTATCACCCTTTAGTCTCTTTAAAATAAGTTCAGCCGCAGCTTTGCCAATTTCCTCTGTTGGTTGTAGTACTAAAGATAGAGGTGGTTTTACCATTCTTGCTATTTCAATGCTGTCAAATCCAATAACAGAAAGTTCATCGGGAATTTTAACATCCTTTTCATTCATAGCAATTACACTTCCAACAGTCATATCGTAATTTGTAATAAATACTGCAGTGGGAGGGTCATCTTTCTCTAAAAGCTCCATCATCCTCTTAAATCCTGATTCCATACTGTGATAATCACTAAATTTTATATATCCTTCGTCTATTTCCACGTTATAATTCTTGTGTGCTTCAATGTAACCTCTCAGCCTTTCCTTTGCTGTATAAATATTTTGCGGGCCGCATATTATGCCAATTTTTCTATGTCCCATGGTGATAAGTTTTTCCACCGCTTTGTATGAAATTTCAAAATTGTTTACAACAATTGTATCACACTCATAATCTGGAATTGGCCTATCAATTGCTATTATTGGAATATCTCTTTTTACAATTTTTCTTATATCACAGCCCCTCAAAGAAGTGGGAACAACTACAAGAGCATCTACTCTTTTTTTATAAAGAAAATCAAATCTCTCCTTTTCCAATTTTTCGTCATCTTTATAGTCGCACACAACAACGCTATAGCCTGTTTCAAGCAAGATTGTTTCTAAGCTTGAAATAATAGTGCTGAAGAATTGCTCAAATACAGGGATAAGCACACCCACAGTCATAGTCTTGTTTGTCCTCAAGCCTCTTGCAATCTCATTCACTTCAAAATCCAAGGCTTTTATGGCTTCTTCAATCAATATTCTATTTTTTTCAAGCACATTTCCTCCATTTAAGTATTTTGAAATTGTTGCAATTGACAAGCCTGTGTAGCGAGCAATGTCTTTGATGGTGGCTGGAATTTTTATCACCCTCTTTTGGGTAACTATTTTGCTATTATTTTATCACTATAAAGTTTTTTAAATCAACAATTTTACAACATGTATAATAGTGTCAAGCAGAATGCTAAAAATAAATTTTGCTTTTTGAAAAACTATGCGAAAAACTTTTTGAGTAGCTTATTGATGTTTTAAATACAAAATTTATGTTACAAAAAGGTAGTTTATAATTTAGAAAACTGCACACAAAGCAAAAAGCCTCTATGCCATGTCTCAGGCATAGAGGCTTGTAGTATTTATTCAACTATAAACGGCAAAAGTGCCAAGATTCTTGCTCTTTTAATTGCCCTTGTTAGCTGTCTTTGATGTCTTGCACAGTTTCCTGTTGTTCTTCTTGGCATAATCTTGCCTCTTTCAGTGAGGAACTTTTTCAATCTATTTACATCCTTGTAGTCTATGTCATATATTCTTTCAACACAAAAAGAGCAAACTCTTTTCTTCTTCTTTTGTCTTGAGCTTACCTTTTCTACAGTCTGAGTAGTCTGGGTTTGGCTCTGATTTTGATTTGTCAACCAACTTCCCTCCTTTTTCAGTTTTTTACTTTTATTTAAAACGGCAAATCATCTTCTGGATTTTCGTCAAGATCCAGTTTCGAAGAGGTACCTATATCCTCCTCAAAGAAGTTTTCAAGTTCACTGTCAAGTATCTCTTCGTCTAAGTCTGGCAGGATATCTTCCTCTTTTACATCTGCCTCAGCCTCTGCTGGAACATCTTTGGGCTTTGGTTCTGCAAAGTATATCTCCTCTGCAATTACCTCTGTAATATAATGTCGACGATTTGATTCATCATCCCATGTTCTAAGCTGCAGTCTTCCTATTACAACTACCTGCCTACCTTTTTTCAAGTAATTCTTTGAAAACTCAGCAAGCCTGCTCCATGCAACAATAGGAATAAAATCTGCATCTTGGTCGTTTTCTCTTTTGAACCTTCTGCTGACTGCTAATGTAAAATTAGCAACGGGGGTATTGTTTGCGGTTAATCTAAATTCGGGGTCGCGTGTCAAGCGCCCCATTAAAATAACTTTATTCAAAAAAGCCGCCCCCTCTTACTTTTCGAGCTTTACAATCAAAAACCTGATAACCCCATCTGTAATTCTGTAAACCCTCTCAAGCTCGCGAGGGAAGTCAGGCTTGCTTATAAACTGCATAAGCACATAATATCCTTCTGCATGCTTGTTAATCTTGTATGCAAGCCTTCTTTTTCCCCACTCTTCTACTGTAAGAAGCTGCCCATTGCTTGAGATAAGGTTCTTGAACTTTTCGACAAGAGCTGCTCTTGCCTCATCGTCAAGTGTGGGGCTTATTATAAACACTGTTTCATACTTTCTTTCAACCACAAGCTTTCACCTCCCTTTTAGACTTAAAGGCCCCCAAAGCTCTTTTTGGGAGCAAGGGAAGAGTAATTTTTTCTTCCCACAACATGCAGTATTTTATCACAAAATGCACTTTAAAGTAAATAACCTAATTTTTATTTCGAAAAATAGGCTGCAACCTCTTTCAAAAGTCTTCTAATTGGCAGATTTTGTGGACATTTTGTTTCACATACGCCACATTCTATGCAGTTTTCAGCTCTCTCTTTTTCCTTCTTTAAATAGTCATTCTTCATCTCTTCAAACATGTTATACATGCCAGCCTGATTGTAAATGCTAAAATTCCAAGGAATATCAACACCCTGTGGACATGGCATACAGTATTTGCACTCTGTACAGTTGACTTTTCTTAGATCATTGTACCTTTGCGCAACCTTTTCCACAAGCTCAAGTTCTTCGGCTGTAAGACACCCTATATCATATTTGCTTGCATATTCGATATTTTGCTTTACCTGTTCCAATGTGCTCATACCACTTAAAACAACTGATACTTCCTTCTGATTCCAAAGCCATGCCAAAGCCCACTCAACAGGTGTTCTTTTAACAGCTGCCTTATCCCAAAGCTTTTTAATCTCTTCCGGCGGCTCTTTTGCAAGCCTTCCACCCAAAAGAGGCTCCATAATGACAACTGCTAACCCCTTTGACGCAGCATACTTTAATCCTTCTTCACCCGCTTGATAGTTTCTGTTTAGAATATTATACTGAATCTGGCAGAATGTCCAGTTGTAGCTATCTACTATTTCTTTGAATGTGTTCAAATCATCATGGAATGAAAATCCTATATACTTTATCTTCCCTTCAGAGATCACTTTTTCAACCCATTTAAATATGTTAATACCTTTTAACTTTTTCCAATGGTCCTTGTTAAGAGCATGTAAAAGGTAAAAGTCAATGTAAGTTGTATCAAGTCTTTTTAGCTGCTCATCTAAAATCCTATCAGCATCATCAAAATTATTTACCTGCCAAACAGGAAGCTTTGTTGCAATCTTGACCTTTTCTCTATATCCCCCTTTCAAAGCTTTACCAACCACAACTTCACTGTTTCCTCCATGATACACATATGCTGTGTCAATGTAATTGATTCCATGGTCAATTGCATATTGTAGCATCTCAATTGCCTTTTCCTCATCAATCTTTGAATAGTCACTGTCTAAAATAGGAAGTCGCATTGCGCCAAAACCAAGAGCTGATACTTTGAAATCGGTCCTTCCAAAGGGCCTATAATTCATTTAAAAACCCCTCCCCAGTAACCGTTTATTTAGAGTGTGTGATGTTTATATTTTACCTTACCTTTTTGAAAATATAAATACAAAAAAGCTGCAGAAAATTTTCTGCAGCTTTTAGATATTTTCACATATGATTTTTCCCATCTGCTTTGTTCCAACAAGCTTACAATTTTCTGTGTAGACATCCTTTGTCCGATACCCTTCTTTGAGAGCAATCTTCACAGCATTCTCTATAGCCTTTGCAGCATCTTCCATGTCAAAGCTGTAACGCAGCATCATTGCAGCAGACAAAATTGTTGCGATTGGGTTTGCTAAATCTTGCCCTGCAATGTCTGGGGCAGTGCCATGAATTGGCTCGTAAAGTCCCACACTGCCCTCGCCAAGTGAAGCTGAGGCAAGCATCCCAATTGAACCTACAATCATTGATGCTTCATCTGACAAGATATCTCCAAACATATTAGAAGTAAGTATCACATCAAATTGTGATGGGTCTTTCACAAGCTGCATTGACGCATTGTCAACATACATGTGAGAAAGCTCCACATCCGGATAATCTTTTGCAACCTCTTCAACAGTTTCTCTCCAGAGCCTTGAAGACTCCAGGATGTTTGCCTTGTCAACAGAGGTTACTTTTTTCTTTCTCTTTCTGGCAGCTTCGAACGCAACCTTTGCAATTCTTCTAACTTCACTTTTTGAATACACCTCTGTGTCATAAGCTACTTCATCGCCATCTTTTACTTCTCTTCCTTTTGGACCAAAGTACATACCACCAATTAACTCTCTGACAACCAGAATATCAATGCCCTTGTCTACAATCTCTTTTTTGAGTGGGGATGAGTCTTTTAGCTCATCATACAGCACAGCAGGCCTCAGGTTTGCATAAACTTTTAGTCCCCCTCTGAGCTTCAAAAGAGCTTGTTCAGGTCTCAAATTTCCGGGAAGACCATCCCACTTTGGTCCACCAACAGCACCCAATAATGTTGCCTCACATTTTTTAACAAGTTCCAAATCTTCCTCTCTAATTGGTACACCATACTTGTCGATTGCACATCCGCCAGCGTCAATAAAAATGTACTCAAATTTAACCCCAAACTTTGAAGACACTTTGTCAAGAACAAGAAGTGCCTGCTCGATGACTTCAGGACCTATTCCATCACCAGGAATTACAGCTATCCCATGCATCTTTTTTCAACTCTCCTTTTACAAACTCTATAAGCCCGCCTGCTTTCATGATATTTTGCATAAACTCAGGAAATGGTTTTGCTTTAAATTCCTTGTTTTTTGTAAGGTTTTTTATAATACCTTTTACAAGGTCAACCTCAACCTCATCTCCAGCTTCTATACCATCTACTGCCTCTTCGCACTCAACAATTGGAAGGCCAATATTTATGGCATTCCTGTAAAATATCCTTGCAAAAGATTTAGCAATAACACATGAAACTCCACACGCTTTTATTGCAATTGGCGCATGCTCTCTTGACGAACCACAGCCAAAGTTTCTACCTGCAACCAAGATATCCCCTTTTTTGACCTTGTTCACAAATTCTTTATCCAAATCTTCCAAACAGTGTTTTGCAAGTTCAGCCGGGTCAGATGTGTTAAGATATCTTGCAGGAATAATAACGTCTGTATCAATGTTATCATAATACTTGTGAGCTTTCCCTTTAAAAATCATCTATTCTTCATCTCCTTTCATTCCAAGCTCTTCAGGTGATCCGATATAGCCAAGTACTGCTGATGCTGCTGCAATTGCAGGTGATGATAGATAAACTTCACTATTGGGGTGACCCATTCTGCCAACAAAGTTCCTGTTTGTTGTAGCTAAAGCTCTCTCGCCTTCTGCCAAAATTCCCATGTGTCCTCCAAGACAAGGCCCACATGTTGGAGTTGAAACAACACAACCTGCATCAATGAAGATTTCAATAAGCCCTTCTTTTAATGCCTGCTTATAGATATTCTGTGTTGCTGGGAAGATGATACAACGTAGACCCTTTTTGACCTTTCTACCTTTTAAAATCTTTGCTGCAATCCTCAAATCTTCAATTCTGCCATTTGTACAGGAGCCAATTACAACCTGGTCAATATAAATCTTTTCTGTTATCTCATCAATTGTCTTTGTGTTCTCAGGAAGATGTGGAAATGCAACTGTTGGCCTTATCTTTGAGATGTCAATCTCGTAAACTTCTGAATACTCTGCATCTTCATCTGCCTTGAAAATTTTATAAGGCTTTGTAGAGTGCTGTTTTACATACTCAATTGTCTTTTCATCAACCTCAAATATACCATTTTTTGCACCTGCTTCAATTGCCATGTTAGCAATTGTAAACCTGTCATCCATAGACAAAGATTTTAATCCCTCACCTGTATACTCCATTGATTTATAAAGTGCACCATCAACACCTATCATACCAATAATGTGAAGGATAATATCTTTGCCTGATGTCCAGCCAGTTTTTTTGCCGTAGAGGACAAACTTGATGGCTTCTGGAACTTTGAACCAGCACTTTCCTGTTGCCATTGCACATGCCATGTCAGTAGAACCAATTCCTGTTGAAAAAGCACCCAATGCCCCATATGTGCATGTATGAGAGTCTGCACCAATTACCAAATCACCCGGCACAACCAGGCCTTTTTCGGGCAAGAGTGCATGTTCAATACCCATCTCGCCAACTTCAAAATAATTTGTAATGTCATATTTTTTAGCAAATTCTCTCACCATTTTGCACTGCTGAGCAGACTTTATATCTTTATTAGGTGTGAAATGATCTGGAACTATTGTAATTTTGTCCTTGTCAAAAACCTTATCAACACCTATCTTTTCAAATTCTTTTATTGCCACAGGTGTTGTGACATCATTTCCTAAAACTAAGTCAACATTTGCAAATATCAAATCGCCTGGCTCAACATATTCTTTGCCTGCATGGTATGCCAAAATCTTTTGGGACATTGTCATCGGCTTTGACATTTATAATTATCACCCCTGCATTTAGTTTTTCTATAATTATAAACATTGCTTAAATCATTTTCATCATAAAAATTTGTTTTCTTTGCGTATTAATTAATGTTTTTTTCAACGTAGTCAAATGTACATTCGATTTGTATATCAATATTTTTCCCCTTTTGCGTATCAATTTTTAGAGTTCCTTTCAACACAGATGCAAAAGGAGTGAGAGAAAGCAAATATAAAAGTAGCTTTTCTTCTATTTTTGTTGGAATCGAAATTATTATAATTAATTTACTATCAATACAGTCAATGCTTATAACGGCAAAGGCATCTAAGTCAAATTGAATTATAACCATCATAATCTCAATTAAGGTAAATAGCAATACACCGTAAAATCCTTCAAAAGTGTATTCTTTGGTCTCATCTTTTACTTCTATTTTGATATTGGTATTCCCCTCAAATCTTTCTTCTATAGTTTTACTTAGATCTCTCACTAACTTCTCTACGTTAAACTTTATTGGATAGATTGGTAGCATCGAAATGTAATTTGAAATAGTTCTCTTCATATTCTCAAGCAAAAAGATAACAATATCTTTCTTTCTGTCCGCTTTTAAAAGCTGAATAATATATGAATCCTGATAGGAAATAATTTCTTTTAAAACGTCAAAGTTTTGCTTTAGCACCTTAAATTTTTTTTCAGTAGCTCTCAAAACATTGACATACATCTCATTTCTTTTTTCAAGAGTTTTTGTCAGCTGCTCTTTCTCTTCTTGAATTACATAGTACTCTAATGCTTGATTTATGACTATTTTGAGTTCTTCTTCCACATTCCATGGCTTTGTGATAAATCTAAAGATTCCTGCTTGGTTGATAGCAGCCAAAACTTGAGGAAGCTGTGTAAATCCTGATAATACAACTCTAACTATCTTAGGATATTTTTGTTTTACAATTTTGAGTAGAGTAAGCCCATCCATTTCTGGCATTTTCATGTCAGCAACTATAACTTGAACATTTTCCTTTTCTAATATCTTCAATGCTTCATCCCCACTTTTTGCAAAAAGACACCTATATTCCTCATCTATCAAAGCCCTTTTTAAAGCACTCAATATGTTTTCTTCATCATCAACAAATAATACTGTGTATTTCTTCATTTTTCTCAATCTCCTGTTTTCAAATTATTCTTTTTTATAGTGATTATTTAAAAACCATGCTTTAATTTCCTCACAAATATATTCATCAAGATTTAAATATTTGATAGAGTAAAGTGGATACTCTTGCAAACTATGAATTCCTAAAATATCCCATGCGCAATAACATGCAATATTAACCGCACAAACCAACTCTTTGTGAATAATCCTCTCATCATAGGGCTGGTGATGAAAAAGAGCAGCTTCTACTACAGGATATGGTATATCCCACCAATTTAACAATACTGCTCCTAACTCCGGATGGGAAATGCCAAATAATTCAAGTTCAAATTTTTGATGATCAATTGGTCCCTTTTCTTCTTTTATGACAGAAAGATACTCTATGTATTTTTTAGGATATGTTTTAAGCAAAATCAATTGTCCAATTCCATGAAGTAAACCTGCAGAGGCGTAAGAGTCATGTACTCTTTTTTTCATAATATTATCATACAAGTAATAAAATACATTATTTGCGATATTAGCATGTTGCCATAACAATGATTTGGTACTTCCATCTTGTAAACACTCGAAAATAGTTGTATTCAAAATTATATTCCTAACATTTACTAACCCCAAACAGACTACAGCTTGTTTTACAGAGGCAGTTTTTAAATTGTAAAAAGCTGAATTGGCAACCTGTAATATTTTGGAGGAGATTGCAGGGTCTTCTTCAATAGCACTTATAATATTGTCTATACCTAATTCCTCTTCTATCGTCTTTGTAATTTTGAGATATAAGTTCTTCAATGTAGGAATATAATCAATGTTGTTTACTATTTCTAAGCATTTCTTAGCTTTCATTAAATCTTCTAACTCGAATATATTTTTAATTATTTGTTTAAGTCTTTCATTATCCCATGGTTTTAGAATATAAAGCTTTGCTATGTTTGTTTGAAGAGCCCTAAAAACGAGATTTTCGTCAGCATATCCACTTAAAATTATACGAATTGTACCTGGATATCTTTGTTTAACTATTTTTAGCAGTTCAAACCCAGAAACGCTTGGCATCCTCATGTCAGCTACTATTAAATTTATGTAATTTTCTTCCATAATTTTTAATGCTTCTTCAGCGTTCTGTGCAAAAAATAGTTCATAGTCCTCATCCAAAAATGCTCTATTAAGAGCCTTTAATATATTTATCTCATCATCAACGAACAGAATTGATTTTGACATGGCTTATCCCACCACTTTTCAAATTTGATTTTCCAATAATTTTGACCTTATAGGAAGTTTAAACACAAAAGTAGCACCACTCCCCTCTTCACTTTCAGCCCAGATATCTCCACCATGTTTGTTAACAATAATGTCATATGAGATGCTAAGCCCAAGCCCTGTTCCTTTTCCAACATCCTTTGTGGTAAAGAAGGGTTCAAAAATCTTATTCAAGTATATCCTTTTTATACCAGGTCCATCATCTTTTATAGAGCAATATACAAAGTCTGAATCCTCCCATGTTTTTATCCAGATATGACCTTTTTGTGTTCTATTTGGCTGTGATTTTATAGCCTGAGCAGCATTGATTAAAATATTTAGTATCACCTGACCTATTTCACCGCGGTTACAGTAAATTTGTCTTATTTCCCCATATTCTTTTATAACCTCAATATCATATTTTAGTTCGTTCCTTGCAATTAAAAGAGTTTCCTCTATAATATCATTTAAATCTTCATAGCTTGCCTGACCATCCAAACCACTTCGTGCAAACTTCTTTAAAGTCTGAACAATGTGTGCAACTCTCCTCAGTCCGTCCATTGTCTCACTTAAAAGCTGGTCTATATCTTCCATGATAAAATCAAATTTAAGTTGCCTTTTAAATTCACCAATCTTCTTGCAATTCTCAATAATACCTTCCATATCTATTTGATTACCATTACAGATATTTTTACTAACTTTATCGTACTCCTCCATTAACTTTCTAAATTTTTCAATGTATTTTCCTAATGTTTCCATATTAGTTATTACAAATCCTAATGGATTGTTAATTTCATGTGCAATACCTGCAGCTAATTGACCAATTGCAGACATTTTTTCGTTTTGGATTAAAACATCTTGAGTTTCTTTTAGCTTTTTTGTCAGTTCTATTAATTCCTTATTTTTCTCTTGTAAATCGTTTAGAGCAGATTTGTAGAGATACTGATAGTTTCTGAGTCTGACAGCAGCTCTTAGTCGATAGGTTAGCTCTACCTGATTAATTGGCTTTCTTATAAAATCATTTGCACCCAAGGAAAAGCTTTCTTTTATAACTTCATCATCGTCAAGCGATGTCATAACAATCACATAAACATCCCCATACTCTTTTATTCTCCTTACAAATTTTAAAACATCAAATCCACTTATACCTGGAAGAACAATATCTAAAAATACTATATCAATATCATTTTTATCAATTAATTCAATTGCCTTCTCACCGGTATCAACCGTCCAAATTTCCCAATTCATCTCCATTGAATTTATGATCTCGTTAATTTGTCTGCAAATAAGTGGGGAATCATCAACAATCAATATTCTCATGATATAAAATTCACCACCTATTAATCTATAAAAAAATTAGAGTAAGGATATTATTCCTTACTCTATATATACCCAATTCAAACATCGATTTAATTGTTAATATATTTTCCAATCTCTTCTTCCTCATCCATTGTAAGCACATTCTTCAGGTCAAGTATAATAATCATGTCATCGCCAACTCTTGCGATTGAATCAATAAATTTGCGTTTGATACCTTTTATGCTCTCGTTTGCCTTCTCAATCTTGTCATCTTCAATTTTGAGTATCTCAGAGACATCGTCCACCAAAAATCCAAGCTGGAATTTGGAAAGCTGTACAATAATAATCTTCTGCGTCTCTGCTTTTGATTCAATCTCGAGTCGCTTTGCAAGGTTGTAAACAGGAACAGATGTGCCTCTTACATCAATAATACCTTCTACATATTGTGGTGCACTTGGAAGTTTTACAATCTTTGTAGGTTTTATAATCTCAACAATCTCAAGTATGTCAACCCCAAAGCTGTAATCTCCAACATTGAAAATTACAAATTGCTTCACGCTACTTCCTCCTCATTCCTGAATTTTTTGAGGTAAGCGTTTATAAAAACATCTATCTCACCGTCCATTACTGCCTCAACATTGCCAACTTCCGCATCTGTCCTGTGGTCTTTTACCAAAGTGTATGGGCAAAATACATATGACCGAATTTGGTTACCCCAACCAATCTCTGTCTGCTCACCCTTGAGTTTTTGGATCTTCTCCCTTCGCTCTTTTTCTCTGAGCTCTAAAAGCTTTGCTTTTAAAATTTTAAGGGCGATCTCTCTATTTTTGTGCTGGGAGCGCTCGTTCTGGCAAGTGACAACAATTCCTGTTGGAATATGTTTTATTCTCACAGCTGATTCTGTTTTATTTACATGCTGACCACCTGCTCCAGATGCTCTGAAGGTGTCTATCTCAAGGTCCTCTTCCTTTATCTCAATGTCTGTATCATCCTCAACCTCGGGCAGGACCTCTACCGCTGCAAAAGATGTATGTCTTCTTCCAGCTGCATCAAATGGTGAGATTCTTACAAGCCTGTGAACTCCTTTTTCTGCTTTCAAATACCCATAAGCATTCTCACCAACTATGCGAACTGTGACATTTTTAATACCTGCCTCTTCACCAGGCAGAATATCCAAGGTTTCAACCTTGTAACCTTTTTTTGCTGCCCAGCGCGTATACATCCTAAGTAACATCTCTGCCCAGTCCTGCGCTTCTGTACCACCTGCACCAGCGTGGATTGACAAGATCGCATTGTTCTTGTCATATGGACCGTTTAGAAGTATCTCAAGCTTGAACTCCTCTATCTTTTTTTCTAAATCTATTAGTTCTTTTTCAAGTTCATCAGACATTTCAATATTGCTTTCTTCAATACTCAGCTGTGTCAAAACTTTCAAATCTTCCCATTGAGAATAAAGTTTCTGATACCTTTCAATCTTGTCTTTTAACCTCTTAATTTGCTGCAAAACTTTCTGTGAATTTTCCAAATCTGCCCAAAAATTTGGGTCTGATGTCTTGTTTTCAAGTTCTTTTAGCTCTGTTTCTAACCTACCTATGTCAAAGAGAAACCCTCATTTCTTTTAAATCTTCTTCAACCTTTTCCAACCTTTGTAAAATCTCTTCAAGCAAAAGCATGGTCAAAAATCACTCCTTTACCAAAATTTTCACTGTGTTACCTTTTTACACCGCACCACAACATTTTTTGTACTTTTTGCCACTGCCACAAGGGCATGGGTCATTTCTTCCAACTTTTTGAGTTTTGACAACAGGTTTTCTTACAGGGCTATCGGAAGGAGAGTTTTCATACATCTCTTTTACAACTCTTTCTCTTTGAGGCATATTTTCAACATTTGCATGGAGAATAATTTTTATCGTATCCTCTTGGATTCTCTTTATCATCTGGTCAAACATCTCAAAAGCTTCAAATCTGAACTCAATTATAGGGTCTTTTTGACCAATTGCTCGAAGTGAGATACCTTCTCTCAGCTGGTCAACAGCATCAATATGATCCATCCAATGCATATCAACAACTCTCAAGAGCACAACCCTTTCAAGCTCGCGCATAAGCTCGCCAACTTCTTGTTCTTTCTTCAAATACTTCTCTTTTGCAATTGAGATTAACTTTTCTTTTAGCTCATCCTTTGTCATGTTCTTCGCATCTTGCTCAAAAAGCTCATTGTCCAAGAATATGAACTTGAGGTCCTGTATCAGTCCTTTTATATCCCAATCATCAGGATATGGACTTTCGCCTGTGTACACTTTTATCTTGTAATCAACAAGCTCATCTATCATGTTCAAAATAGAGTCCCTTAAATTCTCGCCCTCTAAGACTTTTCTTCTCTGCGAATATATTATCTCCCTTTGCTTGTTTAAAACATCGTCAAACTGTAAAAGGTGTTTTCGTATTTCAAAGTTTCGGGCCTCTACCCTCTTTTGTGCCTTTTCAATGGCATCAGATAATAGCTTGTGTTCAATTGGCTGGTCATCAGGAAGTCCTAATGACTCAACAAGTCTTTTGATTCTCTCAGAACCAAAAAGTCTCATCAAATCATCTTCTAACGAGACGTAAAACCTTGACTCACCAGGATCACCCTGACGGCCGGCTCTTCCTCGAAGCTGATTGTCTATTCGCCTGCTCTCATGCCTTTCTGTGCCAATCACTTTGAGGCCCCCAAGTTCTGCAACACCTTCACCCAAAACAATGTCAGTACCACGGCCTGCCATATTTGTTGCAATTGTTACAGCACCTTTTTGGCCAGCCTTTGCAATTATCATAGCCTCTTTTTCATGGTGTTTTGCATTTAACACCTCATGCTTAATTCCACGCTTTTTTAGCATTTCGCTTAACATTTCAGATTTTTCTATGGACACTGTACCTACTAAAACAGGTTGACCTTTCTTATGAGTCTCAACAATCTCCTCAACAATTGCCTCGAATTTTGCCTTTTCTGTCTTGTAAACCTTGTCCGGATGGTCAATTCTTATCATTGGTTTGTGAGTTGGTATCTCAATTACATCAAGCTTGTAGATTTCTCTAAACTCTTGTTCTTCTGTCTTTGCAGTACCAGTCATGCCAGCAAGTTTTTTGTATAGTCTAAAATAATTCTGGAATGTAATGGTTGCCAGGGTCCTGCTTTCTCTTTCTATCCTCACACCTTCTTTTGCCTCAATTGCCTGGTGCAATCCTTCAGAGAATCTTCTGCCGTACATCAGTCTTCCTGTAAACTCATCGACAATTATAACCTGACCATCTTTGACAACATAGTCTCTATCTCGTTTCATAAGCCCATGAGCTTTTAAGGCTTGAATTATATGATGGTGCAGTGTTGCATTTTCTGGGTCAGCTAAGTTCGTAACACCAAAATATTTTTCTGCCTTCTTGATTCCTTCTTCTGTTAGAGCAACTGTGTGTCTTTTTTCATTTACTATATAGTCATAGCCAGTCGTATCTGGCATTTGTTTATCATCATCACTGTTGTAGTAAAGAGGTTTTAATCTTCTGACAAAGTTGTCTGCTCTTTTGTAAAGGTCTGTTGACTTTTCGGCCGGCCCTGATATGATAAGAGGCGTTCTTGCCTCATCAATCAAGATTGAGTCAACCTCGTCTATGATTGCATAGTTTAGCTCTCTTTGCACAAGCTCTTCTTTGTAAATTGCCATATTATCACGCAGATAGTCAAAACCAAACTCATTGTTTGTCCCATAGGTAACATCACAATTGTATGCCTTTCTTCTCTCTTCACTTGTCAAACCATGTACTATCACACCAACTGAAAGGCCAAGGAAATTGTAAATAGGGCCCATCCACTCGGCATCTCTTTTTGCCAAGTAGTCATTTACAGTTACTATATGAACACCCTTCCCCTCCAAAGCATTGAGGTATGCTGGAAGGGTTGCAACCAGAGTCTTTCCTTCACCTGTCTTCATCTCGGCAATTCTTCCTTGATGCAAAACTATGCCACCTATCAATTGGACTCTGAAGTGGCGCATCTTCAGGGTTCGCCATGCAGCCTCTCTAACAGCTGCAAATGCCTCTGGCAATATATCATCCAATGTCTCGCCATCTTTTAGTCTTTGTTTGAATATATCTGTTTTTTGCCTCAGCTCTGCATCTGTTAACCTTTCATACTCCGGTGCAAGTGACTCAATTTTGTCTACAATTGGAAGTATCTTTTTTATCTCTCTTTCGCTGTAGCTACCAATTAGCTTTTCGATAATTTTTAGCATCCTTTTTCTCCCTCGATTTTTTGAATTTTTAGATGTTCAAGTTATAATTTTATCACTAATTGAATCTATATTCAAACAAAAATCCGCTCAAGACAATTTTTGTCTTGAGCGGGGGCAGTGATGTCTCATCAATTTTTTCTTTTGTCACTTATTTTTTTAATATTCTGGTTCAATCAGACCATATGCGCCGTCATTTCGCTTGTACACCACATTGACTTTATCAGTGTCCTGATTTAGGAAGACAAAAAAGCTGTGTCCCAAAAGGTTCATCTGCAGAATTGCCTCATCAACGCTCATAGGCTTTATTGGAAACCTCTTTGTCTTTGCAATCTTAAACTCACCATTTTCCTCTTGATTTGTCTCTTGCTGAGCTTCTTCTTCAAACGTCATATATCTTAAAGACTCTGCATCCTTTGCCCTTTTTGCAATCTTTGTTTTAAACTTTCTTATCTGCCTCTCTAAACTGTCAACAACCAAATCTATTGCACTGTACATGTCATTACTCGCTTCTTCAGCTCTTAAAATCATGCCATAAAATGGTATTGTCACCTCAACAATGTGCCTAATCTTCTCAACGCTCAATGTCACATGCACATCACAGTTCATTTTAACATACCTTTCAAGTTTTGAAAGTTTCTTTTCAATCCTATCTTTTAGTGCATCTGTTACCTCTATGTTCTTGCCGCTAATTATAAAGTTCATCATATTGACCATCCTTTCTATGTAGAAAGTTTTGTTTTGTTATTATATATATACCACCCATTTTGAATTTTCTACACAAAAATTTTATCCACAAAAATGTACACAATCCACAACAGCCAAATATCCTTTCTGTTAAAAATATCCTTGTGGATAATGTGGATAACTCTGTGGATAGTATATTTCCCAAAGGATATAACCTGTTGAAAAAGTGACTAAAAACAATAAAAGCGCATACCTTCTTTTTGGCATGCGCATTTTTTACTCTTAAATCTTGCTTTTTATAAACTGGACAATCTCAGTTGATTTCGGCGGGCAGCCTGAAATTGAAATATCAAAATTTTTCGTGCAGCCTCCAATTCCAATTCCATCGATGCCTTTTCCCTTAAAACCTTGGCCTATGCAAAGTTTTTTCTCAATCTTTCTAAGATATCCTTCTTCATCTAATCTCATAAGTGCACTTATCAAGTTTGCATAGCAAACAGAACATGCATCCCTCTCATCAATGTACTTTGCATACTTGCCGACAATAGATGATTTTCTTGAAGCTAAGCGTGGCTTTTTTTCAGGATTTATTTCTATCAGATTATAACCTGTTGTCTTACCAATTCCTAATTTTTCAGCAAGCTTTATGTATTCTATATCATAAGGATTGTATCCCAAATTTTCTGCAGCAAAACTGTCGATGAGAACTGGGTCAAAACCAAGCGCAATAAAATCCTTTTCAACAGGGTTCCCACCTTCTTCAAAGTCAGGGTCTGGCATGAGGCTATCTACAATGATCAAATGTGTTTTTATAGCCTTATTAAGATATGCAATTGGTTTGTGAAGCCCCAACGTGTGAAATCGTCTCTTTTCACTGTCTGGAATCAGTCCTTTTAAGTTCTTGAGCGCACATGTAAGTTTTGTCTGACAATGACCTTTTAAAAGAGGAACATTAATTAAGTAGTCATATTCAAATACACTTTTACACACATTCAATTCATACCCATCAACATTTACCTTTTTAACTTGGTCATCTTTTGTGTCAATTAGCTTTACACCATATTTTTTTGAAATCTCGCTATACCCACATACCTCAAACGCTCTTTTTGTAGATGCTCCAAGCCACGCACCTTCTAAAATTGTAATATTGTCATGTCCATTTTCTTTTAAGTACTCAATTATCCCTTCAACTATCTGAGGATTTGTTGTCGCACCAGAGGTATATGGTTTTGCAACCACTAAGTTCGGTTTTATTGCAATTTTTGAATTTCTTGGAATGTATTTATTTACATCAACGTACTTTAGTAGGTCCTTTGTCATTGACTTTGCATCTTTGCCGTAAATGATATAAATGTTATTGTTCAACCTATTTCCTCTCCTTATTCTTTTATAGTAATCTCTGTATCAGGGAAGATACTTTTGAGCTTGTTCATAATCTCTTCATCAGATTGAGGTTCTTGTTTAGCTTTAGAACTGTTACTATTTACCTCTACTTCAACCTCGCCATCATACCCTACAACCTTTTTTAGAACAGACTTGAAATAATCAAGGTTCCTTTTTAGAAGCTCTGCAAAGACGCTGTCTTCTTCTTTAAAACAGATTTTAAGGCCATTTTCAAACTTAATGCTTGCACTTTGCAAAACCTGCGAAAGTCCAGGCTTTTCTTCCTTTACTGCTTCTTTTACTTCAGCCCATCTTTCTAAAACTTCAGAAACATCTGCATCTGGAAGAAGCATTTTCTCTTTGTTGACTTCAGAGGACCCTGATTTCTCACCCGCTGCTGTGGATAATGAAAGAGTTTTTTCTGTTTTTAAACTTTGAAGTAGACTCGGATTTTCTAAAATCTGTGAAAGTTTTATTTCAAGTTTTTTCACCCTTTCATTTAGTCCTTCAAATGATGTGTCCATCTGCATATCACAAAGCTTAATTGTGTTTATTTCAAGCAAGACCTTTGGAAACCTTGTCCATCTTATCTGGTTTGCAGTGTCAATTAACATCTTTATAACAGACACGATTCTATTTGAATCAAGGAGGTTAGAAAGGTTTGTTACAAAGCTCTTGTCTTCATCCATCATGTCAAGCAAAACGTTCTGGGCACCTAAACGCAAAATCAAAGCATTTCTCAGTATTTTTATGCTCTCTTCTAAAAATGTATTGACATCCATTCCCTCGTCCCAAAGTCTGTTTACCACTCTCAAACCCTTGTTAGAGTCATTCTCGACAATTGCATTCAAATACTCTTTCACAATTTCTGTTGAGGTAACGCCCAGTAAGTTTGCAACAAACTTGTATGATATATGCTCATCAGAGGTGTTCACACATCTCTCTAAAATTGTAAGGGCATCTCTTAATGCTCCCTCTGCTTTTTGAGAAATAAGATATAGTGCTTGGTCGTCAATTGAGATTTTTTCAAGCTCAACAACCTTTTTGAGCCTTTCATATATATCCTTTACAGAGATTCTCTTGAAATCAAATCTCTGGCAGCGAGACAAAATTGTAGCTGGTACCTTTTGTATATCTGTTGTTGCTAAAATGAAAAGAGCATGGGCTGGGGGTTCTTCAAGGGTTTTTAAAAGTGCGTTGAAAGCCCCTGTTGAGAGCATATGAACCTCATCTATTATATACACTCTTCTTTTGCACATTGACGGTGGGTATCTGACCTCATCCCTTATCTGTCTTACATCGTTTACACTTGTGTTGGATGCTGCGTCTATTTCCAAAACATCAAGTGTTTTTTCATTTAGGATGCTCTGGCACACTTCACACTCATTACAAGGATTGCCGTCTTTAGGGTTAAGACAGTTTACTGCCCTTGCCATTATCTTAGCGGTGGTTGTCTTGCCAGTGCCACGCGGCCCTGTAAAGATATATGCATGGGCAACCTTGTCTTGTTTTATTTGATTTTTCAGTGTCTTTGTTATATGCTCCTGGGCAACAACATCCTCAAACACTTTTGGTCTGTATTTTCTATATAGCGCTATATGCATAAGCCTTCACCCTTGTCATAATTGATTTTTCAAAAATTCTTTTCTCAGACAATTGTAAACTCTATCTGCCTCAAAGCTATATTTGCGGAAATTACCCTTACTTTTACCTTGTCTCCTATCTTATATACCTTTTTTGATTTTTCTCCTATTAGCTGATATGTCTTCTCGTTAAAGACATAATAATCATCTTCTAAAGAACTCACTCTTACAAGTCCTTCTATAGTGTTTTCAAGCTCAACAAAAAAGCCAAAAGGTGTGACATTTGAAATAATACCTTCAAAAACCTGACCGATCTTGTCTGTCATAAACTCTACTTTCTTGAGTTCAACTGTTTCTCTTTCTGCCTCTTCAGCTATCTGCTCTCGCTGTGATGTCCACTTTGCTATCTCAGGCATCTTACGGCGAAGTCTTTCTGCTTTCTTTTCTGTCATCTTTCCTTTTAGAACATCTTTCATAATCCTGTGAATTACAAGGTCAGGATACCTTCTAATAGGTGATGTGAAATGGCAGTAATAATCTGTTGAAAGACCAAAGTGTCCAAGATTTTCTTCACAATATCTTGCTTTTTTAAGTGAGCGAAGACAAAGTGTGTGAATCACCCTTTCTTCTGGTGTGCCCCTGCTTTGCTCTAAGATTGCCTGCAGCGCTTTTGGGTGAATCTTGTTGGAAATTCCTTTTAGAACATACCCCATGTTGTATATAAACTCAGCAAACTGGTAAATCTTTTCTATGTCTGGCTCTTCATGAACCCTGTACAAAAATGGAACATTTAGCCAGAAGAAGTGATTTGCAACTGTCTCATTGCAGATAAGCATAAACTCTTCAATTATTTTGTTTGAGATTGTGAGCTCATACCTTCTGATATCAATTGGTCTGCCATTTTTGTCAAGGATTACCTTTGTTTCGTCAAAGTCAAAGTCCAAAGCCCCTCGTTTCATGCGCTTTTCACGCAAAATTAGTGCAAGTTCGCGCATCAGCTCCAAGTCTTCTCTTATGTGTTCATACCTTTTTAGAAGGTCTTTGTCCTCTTCTTTAAGTATCTTTGTAACATTTGTGTATGTCATTCTCTCCTTGCTTCTTATAACACTTTCAAATATATCGTGCTTTACCACATTGCCATTTTTGTCTATTTCCATTAGAACAGAAAAGGTAAGCCTATCCACATTTGGGTTGAGAGAGCAAATCCCGTTTGACAGCTTGAAAGGAAGCATTGGAATTACCCTGTCAACAAGGTAGACGCTTGTACCACGTCTGAAAGCTTCTCTGTCAAGGTGCGTATTTGGCTTTACATAATGACTGACATCTGCAATGTGAACACCTAGTAGATAGTTGCCGTTTGGAAGTTTTTTGATTGACACTGCATCGTCAAAGTCCTTTGCATCCTCACCGTCAATTGTAAAGATTGTCCAGTCTCTTAAATCAACTCTTCCTTCAATTTCCTCTTCTAAGACAACATCTGGGATATTTTCAACCTCTTTCAAGACTTCTTTTGGAAATTCTTCTTCTAATTCGTACTTTTTGATGATTGATAGTATATCTACTCCTTTTGCATTTTCATATCCCAAAATCTCAATGATTCTTCCTTCAGGGTTCCTTCTCTTTTCAGGATATCTTGTAATTTCAACTACAACCTTTTGACCTGTCTTTGCTTTGTTTTTCCCGCTCTTTGGAATATAGATGTCATAAGTTATTCGCTGGTCATCTGGAATAACAAATCCAAAGTTTTTACTATCCTCATACCTTCCAACAACCTTTGTAATTCCTCTTTTTAAAATTCTTTCCACATATCCCTCAATTCTTTTGCCTTCAACAGGTAAAGAAAGTGCTTTGACAAGTACTCTATCGCCATGCATAGCCCCGTTCATGTTCTCTGCTGAGATATAGATGTCAGGGATATTAGGATTGTCAGGAACCAAAAATCCAAACCCGCGCGGATTTACTTCTAATACACCAACAAAAAGGTTCATCTCCTCAGCAAGGCCATATCTTCCGCGCTTTGTCCTGACAATTTTCCCTTCCTGTTCAAGCTCATCAAGAATTCTCTTCAGTAAAAGTTCGTCTTTTTCATTCCAACCTAAGATATCTAAAATTTCAGAAAACGTCATTGGATGATAGCTTTCTTCGCGGATTAAACCCCAAATCTCTTGTTTTTTCTCTTCAAATCTTGCTTTTTTCACAGAACATCTCACATCCTCTTTTTTTAAAAAGTTTATTCTACAGCCCAAGCTCTACACTTATTTTCTGCATGGCATCCAAAGATATTCTTAAAAACTCCTCAAGCTCAAGCCCAAGCTCAGAACATGCCTTCATCTGGCTTCTATTTGCCCCTTTTGCAAAGCTTTTCTCATTAAACCTGTTCATTAAAAATGGTACTGTCACATCAGAGAGCTTTTTTGATGGTAGAATCAACGCACCTGCAACAATAAACCCTGAAGTTGGGTCAACACAGTAAAGCGCTTTATCCATAAGACTTAAACGGGGAAGACCATGTGCGTCGTTGTGAACTTTTACTGCATACACAATGTCTTTGTCAAACCCTAAATCCTCTAATATTTTTGCACCAACTATACTGTGTGAGCTTGGGTCATTTTTTGTCTCCTCATAATCTATGTCATGGACAAGCCCGCATATTCCCCATTTATCCATATCCTCTTCAAAATAGCATGCAAGCCCTCTCATAATAGCCTCACATGCCAAGCAATGTTTAAGCAGGTTTGGTGTTTTAATTCTCTTCTTAACCTCTTCAAGTGCAATATCGCGTGTTATGCTCATAATAAAATTTTCCTGGTCAACCAAACTGTGCAAAATTGCACGAGTTTGGCGGCTGGGGTATTTGTAGTCCGCCTTTCAGGCTTTCCCAGCCCCAGCAGGCGGTATTTGGGAAAGCCATAGCCCCTGTCCCAAGAAACAGGAACTCGCGCCCTTACAGGTCTTCCCCACTTGCCCTGAAATCAAAAATGACTTCAGGACAGACATATCACGCAGGACTCTGTCAGGGGAGAGTGGCGTTACCACCGCTACCCTGAGAACTCGCCAGGGATTGTGGTTTTTGCCACGACTACCCGCACTTGTTCCATCCAGAGGCACGGATAGCCTCCCTGACTCACTCCCAGAGCTTTGTAAAATCCCTATCACCCTATCTATCTCTCTGAGCAGCCCTCTTTTGAGTTCATTCATTTTATGCCCTTCCAGTAACCTCTTGTATGCATACCTCATACAAGAGGACCATCTTCTCATAAGGTCTAATACCTTTTGCTTATCTTCGCTGCTGTCAAAAATTAGCTTCGCCTGAACCGTTACCATGCTTTTTTGCACCTCTATTGCCATAAATCCTCGCTGCAAAAGATGTTACTATCGC
>NZ_APGP01000050.1:0-884 GCF_000404025.1 Caldicellulosiruptor sp. F32 | reverse complement strand
AGTCCTCAAAATCAAGCAATTCTTTTATATTTAAAACATAATCCTGATTTGGGGTGGGCAAAGGATAAGAATTTTGAACCACTAAAAGAAGTTACTACTGAAGATTTATACACAGTGTTATTACAAGCGCTGGAGTACGAGGCAGGCGTAGATTTTGATGAAAACAATGTAATTGAGTTTGCAAACTCAATTGGAATTACGCATCTGACAGAGTCAAAGAAAGTTACTAATAAAGATGTAATATTATCGCTTTACCAGGCACTTAAGTTAAATGTAAAAGGAACTGAGATGAATTTAGCCACAAAACTTGCAAAAATGAATATTATTTCAGTAAATAGTGCAAGAGAAAGTGGATTTGTTATTCTTCCACCAGGCTACAAAATAGTAGGATATATACCAGCATGGAAAGAATGGGACGCAAGTAAGATTATGGGCGATAAGCTTACTCATTTGAATCTTGCATTTGCCGCTATAAAAGATGGGGTTATTGACAACGGAAAGGATATAAATGAGAAGCATTTCAACGAATTAAAGAAACTGAAAGAAAAATATCCACATCTGAAGATACTTATTGCTGTTGGCGGTTGGGGTGCAGAAGGGTTTTCAGATGCAGCCTTAACCGAAGAGTCAAGAAATAGGTTTGCAGACAGTGTAGTAGAGTATCTAAGAGCTCATAATTTAGATGGAATTGATATCGATTGGGAATACCCTGTAAATGGTGGTTGGGGAGCAATTAAAGCAAGACCAGAAGATAAGGTCAATTTCACGTTATTAATGAAAACTTTAAGAGAGAAGTTAGATAAAGCTGGTCAGGAAGACAATAAACATTACATTTTGAGTTTTGCGGCAAGCATTAACCCATCATATTATAAGGAATGGACAGA
>NZ_APGP01000049.1:0-2091 GCF_000404025.1 Caldicellulosiruptor sp. F32 | reverse complement strand
TTGAAAGAAATTGAGGAAATTTTGAAATAATCATTATTTTTCTTTTAAAAGGAAATGGGCTGCTTTTCTTCAATTGGAATAGGCAGCCCCTGATTTTTTAGTTTATACTATGCGCTTCTTAAATAATCAATTTTCTGTTACTATATCGATATAAAATTTCAAATTATTTCATCAAACACTCCACTAATTGTTTTGCCTTCTTTAAATAAGCTATAACTCTTTAAATCTTTTATTACAAATTCGTATTCAATGTCAAAAGGTTTTATTTTTACTTTCCATGTACCAAACACTTTACCTTTGATTGTATTTATAAAATTATACCTCATAACACTCCAAAAATATCTATAGGGTTGTTCTTGGTTTGTAGGTTTTATATCAATGTTTATTGTAAATACAAGTTTTTCCTCGGGATTATACCATTCCATTGACACTTGGATTTCCTTTTTAATATTCTTAGCTTGACACCACACAATTATAAATTCATCTAATTCACTAAACACTTTTTTTACATTCACTGGTTGATAATTCTCGTCTAAGCCATTACAAGAACAAATCGTAACAATTTCAATCTTGCTTCCCTTCCTTCCTTAGTTTTCTGTTACTTATTCTCTTTGATACGAATTTGTAAACATAATAACCCAGCAACCCAAAAGCAGCTACTGACCAAAGCCATTCAATTTTTAAGGCTTTTAGTGCTACATTTATTAAACCTCCTAAAACAGGTATAACAATGAACCCTGCTAAAATAGTTATGAAAATAATGAATACTATGTATACCCGAAAAAGAATATCCTTTACTTTGAATCTTTTACTCATGACATTTTTTCCTTCCCTATTTATATCTATATTTAATACGCTCCTCCACCAATAAGTTTGTGCAATCCATGCTCTACTTTTGTTATGGCATTATCAATTGCTTTACCCACTTTGGTATTATCAAACCACCTTTCTACACTCGCTATTTTGTTAGTAACACTCGCAATCACACTTACTGTGCCTTTCCCGAAAAAATATCCTTCACCCATACCTTTCAATACTCCACTTACTGTTTTACTTGCAACCTTTCTCTCAAGCATTGTAAAACCACTTGTGGCAGCTCTGTAAGCTTTTACTCCGCCACCTATTCCACCTGCTGCAATTGATACTATGTTTGTCAACGTATTTTCACGCAAATCATTGGCAATAGAACTCACAATGTGATGAGCTACTTTTTGAATACTATTCATATTAACCCCTCATCCTCCTTTTAAAGTGTAAATGTATAAAATTTTCTGTAATAAGTTTAAAAAAAAAAAACAAAATGTCAATACTAATTTACTGTTATAAAAATGGACTATCCAGAATGGATAGTCCATAAAAAAGTTTTTTTAAAACATCTTATACATTTCCTTCTTTGTCCCGAAGAATTAGGCAAAACTCAGTAGCCTCATCTAAAACTGTGTGCCCGCAAACATGACAGATATACATTTAATCTCTACATCCTTTCCTTCTTTTGCGCTATCCTGAGCCATTTTGAAAAGCTGTGCATGAATCTTTTCTGCCTCAATTGCAAAATGAAAGCTTCTTTCAGCATCTTTTTCGTTTTGATATTTTGCGGCGTTTAAATATACATTATACATTTGGTTTACCTCAAAAAGCTCACCATCAATCGCTCCTTGAAGATTCTGGACTGTTGTGCCAACCCCAAATATTGCATCTGACGCAACCATATGCCCACCTTTGACATCACCAAGAACCCTAAAATGGTTGTTAGCATGAACTTGTTCAGCATAAGAAATTGCTCTAAAGAGCCTTGCAATATTTGGAAAACCTTCTTTTTCAGCAATGTCACCCCAAAGCAAATACCTCATGTGAGCCATGCTCTCTCCACCATATGCAGATCTCAAAAATCCTATTGTCATCTCATTTTTTACGCTCATAAATCAGGTCCTCTTTTAAAATAAATTTCATTTCTTTTTTACCCATCAAAATCTTCTTTAAACATAATTTTGCGAAAATATTTCGGCAACATTCCCAAAACATATTTAAAAAGTAACTTCCAGCCATTGACTGTAAAATTATATTAAGGTATGATTACATAAAAAAGATTTT
>NZ_APGP01000048.1:0-1180 GCF_000404025.1 Caldicellulosiruptor sp. F32 | reverse complement strand
TCCAGTGTTGTAGAAAAGCTTAGGCGGCAGTCCTATTATTGCCTCAATTAGGTCATCTCTTACAATTCCTTCCCTTATAACCTTTTCCTGTCCACCTCTGAACAAAACTCCATGGGGCATAACTGTTGCCATTACTCCGTCATCTTTCAGGCTTGCAATCATGTGCTGCAAAAACATCAGGTCTGCTTTTTTCCCATTTTCAGGAGTAAAGCCATATTTGAATCTTTCTTCAAACTGCATATTTGCGCGGGTATAGTTTTCTGAGAAAGGTGGATTGGCTAATATTCTGTCAAATCTTTTTATGTATCCATTTTCCAAAAAACATGGGGGTTGTCAACACATCTTCATTTTCAATGTGTGCATCATTAATGCCGTGCAAAATCATATTCATTTTGCATATAGACCATGTCAATCCATTAAGTTCTTGCCCATAAAGAGCTAAGTTTCTCGGGTTTTGTCCTTGTTCTTCAATATAGTGGAATGCCTCAATCAAGAAACCACCAGAGCCTACAGTTGGGTCGTAAATTGACATGCCCTCACGTGGCTTAACTAACCTTACCATCAGTTTTTTAACATGTGATGGTGTGTAAAATTCTCCTCCTTTTTTACCAGCTGAATCGGCAAACTCTTTTAGTAAGTACTCATAAGCAGCACCAAGCAGATCAGGAAATTCAAAGTTTGAAGGTGTTAGTTTATACTTGTTGAAATGGTTAATAAGGTCAATAAGTTGCTGATCTTTGAGTCGGTTTTTTCCTTTTACTGCGTTAAAATCTATGTGTTTCAAAACTCCATCAAGCTCTGGATTTGCTTCCTCTAAGGCGCTCAGAGCTTTATTGAGCTGATTCCCAACATCCTCTTTTAATTTCAAAATATTTTCCCATCTTGCCTTTTCAGGGACAAAAAAGGCATCACCATAAGAGCTTGGATCTTCTAATAGTTCACGTATTTGTTTTTCACAAAATCCCATAGCTATAAATCTGTCTTTCAACTCCTGCCTTTTTTCTTCAAAAACATCTGAGGTGTATTTTAGAAAAAGCATACCAAAATATATTCTTTATACTCAGAGGCATCCATCTTACCTCTGAGTATATCAGCTGCCTTGAAAAGATGGGTTTCAAGCTGTCTTAAGGTTATTTTGTCACCAGCCAAATCAACCCCTCCGATTAAACTTTATTGACAC
>NZ_APGP01000047.1:0-5891 GCF_000404025.1 Caldicellulosiruptor sp. F32 | reverse complement strand
ACATTTCCATCTGGATTTACGTCTGACAGTGAAAAAGGATAAGGGTCTTTCCACTCAACAAAGTGCTCATACTCTGAAGTTATTGTGCCATATTTTGCGACCTGATTGGATGTAGCTACCACAAATAGGTTGTACCAGAAAAGCTTTTCATTTCCCTCAATTACGCCACGTCTGTTACAATAGCGCATAAGCTGAGTAATTGCTTCAGAAATTGGGTCAGCAACTGCTGGAGATTTGCATTCAACCACCACAAGAGGCAAACCATTTACAAAAAGAACTATATCGGGAACAATATGTTTTTCAGTCCCCGTTATATTCACTTTAAACTGTGATATAGCAATGAATGAATTATTGTCCGGATTTTTAAAATCAATAAACTTAACAGTTAGGCTTTTTTCTCCTGTTTTTCTATTTTCAGAAACTGAGGTGTTCTCTAAAAGCAAGTCGTGGATTTCTTTATTTGCCTCTAAAAGAGAGTTTGACTGTGGTGTTGTAATTCTTCGAACAACTTCACTTATTTGGTCATCTTCTATCCATGGGTTTATTCTCTTTAAAGACTCCCTTAAAACTCCCTCAAGGATTACTTCTTTAAAGCTTTCTCTAAATTTCTGGCTTTCACCATATTCAGCTTCTAATGAAGAAGTGAACGATATTATTTCTTTTGTATCCTCAGGGTTATCTTTGTTCTGCCTATAAATCTTCCATCCAAGCCTTTGAAGCTGAAAGAGGAATGGATTTTCAACATAATGTTCTTCGTCAAGTTTGTAAAACATTTTTAACTCTCCTTTTCAAGAAGGAATTTTACTGCCTTTTCTAGTTCCGGCAGCTTCTTTTTGATAACCTCCCAGATTATTTCAGCATCTATTCCGAAATACTCATGAATAAGAATATCTCTTAAACCAGCGATTTTCTTCCATTCTATTGGATAAAGTTCTCTTTTATCATCCGGAATCTGCTTAACAGCTTCACCAATATTTTCAAGAGCTTTTAAAACTGCATAAAAAACCAGTTCATTTTCAACAAAATTGTTGTATTTTTCAATCCCTTGTGTAAACTTTTTAATGCGGTCAATCTCTTCAATGATGTCTTCAAGAATTACTTTTAGTATACGCTTTTTAGACATATACTGCTTCCTCCATTATGAAAGGTTTTAGACGTGGATTTATAGCTGATTTAATCACAAGGTCAACCTTTTTACCAAAAAGTTCTTCAAGGTAGAATTTCAAATTCATATAATTATCGAATGTTTTGTAACCCTCTTTAAAATCAACAATGATATCTACATCACTATCTTTTCTTTGTTCGCCTCTTGCATAGGAGCCAAAGATAGCAATTTCAATTACTCCGAACTTTTCCACTAAATAATTTTTACGTTCTTGTAGAATTACTTGTATATCACTGTTCATTTTTCTTCCTCCTCAATAAGGTGGTTTACCCTGACTTTGCCTGTTAGCAAATCTTCCATTAAGCCTTTTTTGATTCTTTCAAGTTTTTCCTTATAGGCTTGCTCTTTCTCTATGACTTCATCTATTTGAGATAAAATTGAAGCTATGCGTTGTTGTTCGGGAAGAGGTGGAAGAGGAATTAAAATTTCCTTAAAGGTTTCTCTTGTAATTGTATTAAATACATTTCCATATGCTAGCGATAAAAATGAAGTAATAAAATTTTTTAAAGCATAATATAGGAAATCATTGGAGAGCTTCATTTTATCTTTTGCATCAAGGCCGTAGCATGACTGATTGAAAGCCATATCTGCCCCAAGTTGTGCTAACACACCTACTGTACCGCGTGCAGATATTATCAACATACCTTTTTTAAGTAGCTTTGTTGCACTTTGCTTTAAACCTAATTCAGTTATGTATTTTGAACTTGAGAAAACCCATCTTTTGCCTATATTAAAATCTTCTACAGATAGCCAAGGTATACTTCCATTCCAAAACTCGGGCCTTGCTGTGCTTGGAGTTCCTCCATTAATTAAGTTGACACGTCCGTAGACATCCACCACTTCCCACTCCTCTGGAATCCTCCCAAGCGGTGAGTCCTTGAATTTATCAATATTCTCATCTCTCAACCTCCACCTCTCGCTTTCACCTTCACCCTCACTTACCACTCCTTTAGTAAGCAAATCTTGCATCAAACCTTGCTTTATGCGTTTGTATTTTTCTATAATGGCGTCAGTCTTCTCAATTGCACTGTCAATTGTCTCAAGTATTTCAGCGATTTTGCGTTGTTCGGGGAGAGGAGGCCTTGGTACTAAAAAATTTTTAATAAAAGTTGACGATAAACCGGGTTGAGCAGATCCTGTTATTCTATCTGTTATTTGTTTTTGCCCAAAACGTGAAAAAAGCCAGTAAAATAAATATTGTTGAACGAATAATTTTTTGCTCCTGATAATAAAAAGGTGTTCATTAATAGCTATATCCTTATAAAACTTCTTTTTTAACATTGCAACTTTTCCAGTGTTGGCACCATCCTTATTTATAAGTATATCATTTTCCTCTGTTTTTCCCTTTGTCATAATTTTAAAAAATTTCTCAGGGATATATTTGGCATTTACATCTGAAAAATTTATCCTACCATCTAAAGTTATATGTTCTCCCCCTAAACTTGGTATTCCTTCATCTGAAGCACCACCTTTTGGCCTTAGACCCGATATTAAAACACAATCTCTTTCAAGAGACACTATTGTCCATTCTTTTGGAAACTCTGCATTATTAGCCACTTTCACATTACCTCCATTTGACCCCTTTATGACCCCATTGTGACCCATTTGACCCCTTTAGAGATCTTTTAATGAATAGTAAGTTCCCTTTCCTGTTATTCCTACTTTTTTAAGTAAATCTTTTTTAACAAGTTCTTCAAAATCTCTACTTGCAGTCTTTTTTGAAACTTTGTTGATCTCTTGATATTCCTTATTCGTGATTCTTCCTTTCTCCTTTACATACATAACTGCCTTTATCTGCCTTTCATTTAACCCAAGCTTGGCTAAATACTCTTCTGTGTATATGTCTTTATAAAATTCGACCACAAAACCGCCTTCTTCTTTAAACTCAGGTTCTGGCAGTCCTGCTTCCCTGCAAAGTTCAACCATTCTTTTTGTACCGCTTCCCCATTTTTCAATTAATCCTGCAAGGAAAAATACATAAGCAATATGCCTGTTGCGTGGTATTGATCCATGATCTTGTTTTAGCATCTCAATTGTTATTTCTTCTGGCAGTTTACCCGGATTGAAAAACCAAATTTTATTATCATAAATCTTTATTTGAATGTCCGCAAGGCTTAAATAATCCCTATGAATTAATGCATTTATTACTGCCTCTCTTATAGCTTCAAGAGGATAATCCCATATATCTTCTCTTTCTATCCCTTTTATTTCAAATCGAACATTCAAATGTTTTTTAATAGCTTCCATTAATCCATCAAGCTGTTTGAAAAGATTTCCACTAACATCAATGGTATCAAGTATGATGGTTGGAGTTTTAAATCTTCCAACACGGGCACCTGCACCGTGGATATACTTTTGAGGTTTTTTACCAAAAAGCAACAATCCTGCATTTGTAAGTTTATCCTCTTTTACAAGTTCAAGGTTTTTGAGAATCTTTTCGATGGAATCTTCTTCGGATATTTCGGGCAATCTTTTCTTTGCCATCCTTTTAAACCTTTCTATTGTTTCGATGTCTACTTCGTCAACGCCTGCCTCAGAAGGTAATGAATCCCACGAAATTTGTTTAGACTCTCTCATAATATCCGAGTTCCTCCAAAAATTTGCTTAACTTATTGACAGTTTTTTTCTCACTCTTTTAAATGTTCATTTAATGAAACACGATACTTGTCCCATAGTTTTTCAAAAATTTTTACAAGTTCTTTCTTTTCTGCATTTAGATAATTATTCATTTAATTGTCAATAAATTCAAAGAACTTTTCAAGTAATAGCTCCTTTGTTTCCTCCTCGGTCAATGATTCAATCTTTTCTTCTATTTTATTTTCAAGTTCTCTTCGCTTTTTAGTTATTTCACTTCTCATCTTTTTAATTTCCTTTTCTTCTTGAGAAATCTTATCAAGCAACTCTTCCCATTTTTTGTTTCTATTCTTGCCTCGTCACTGTCCTTTGAATTTAAATCTTTCACCTACTCATTCATAAAAGGCTGCTAAAATAAAATTGTTTCTATTGTATTATTAAAAGCTGAAGTGGTTTACTGCAATAAAAAAATACTCCATTCTTTTAAACACCAAAGAATATGGTAATCCAACAAATTTGAATATGTACTGCTCTTAAGATAGTTCCTTTGAAGCAAGTATTTAGAACATTTGATAAATTGCATTATGCTATCAGAACAAAGAATTTACATTGATAAAAATCAAAATGATAAATGTAATGGATTTTATGAGAGTTTGCTTACTACCCAAGTACGTAGTCTTGAACTTTCAATTCCTCATACAAAAGTTAGCAAATTCTGTCATCATGCCCTAATACAGCCTTATAAAAGAGATGACTCATCTTAAACCGACTTGCTTATGTCCTTAGTTGCTAATTTTCACTGTGAAAGTTTGCTACTCCAATCTTCTTCAACATTTCAAATTGCCTTACTCTGACGGTGAAATTAACAACAAAAAAACGAACCTCAACTCTTCACACACTGGGATTTGCCCCAAAAGCCTTTGTACTGATAAATAGATAGCTCCTATTGTGAAATCAAGGATAATTCTAAGGCCCAACAAACTATTTGGTACGTTGTTGTCAATATCGATTTAGAAGGCAAAAAATCTTCGCATTTAGACCTTCTTTGCCAAAGCAAACAAACATAATTCGATGAAAGCTTTTGAAGATTTAATTAACTGCTAATCAAGTAATCTTTAAACTCTTTTTGCAATTGTGGAGGTAACACATTTTTGAGGCAACCCTGAATCTTTCGTTGTTTATCTTCATCAAATGTAAATATTCTATCAATATATAACACTTTCTCCGCGAATAACTTTAATATCGAAAATTCACAATCTGAGATATTATTGTAAACAACCTTGTTTTTATTGAAAACTGCAATAGGATCTTTCCCTCTTTCGAATATCGTTACCTTTAATGGTTTTTCATCTATTAATATATCTTCTGGTTTTACCCCTGCTTTTTCTGCTAACTTTCTTTTGTTTTCTTCATTTCTAAAATATGATATTATAGAATTATTAAATTTTTCTTCAAATTCTTCCTTATTATTGCACAGTTCTTCCACAACATATACTATTTTCAAAGGTTTTCTTTCATTGATAAGTTTTGCATACATATTTACTGTATAATCAGGCAAATTACTATCAAGAACGTTTTCGACAACTTTAAAGAAAAAGTGGTCAGTAAAATTCAAAAATTTGACAGGTTCAGTTTTTAATAAATTTTTTAACTCTTCAAAACTATATATTTCTATCGTCTTCGGTAACTCACCATTAATTTTCATTTCAAGAAGACGATAATAAAAATCTGACGCCATAAATTCCCATGCATGAACTTTTCTATTAAAAACCACTTGAGAGTAAGCTGCATATCTTGAAAGAAAAAATTGTTCAACTACCCTGATGCCTGGTATATTTACCCCATATTTTCCTTCCTCATTATATCTAATTTCTTCTAACAATTTATCAAGATCAAATATTCCCGAGCGAACGCCAGAAAAAACAGCATCTCTTAACAAATAATCAATTCTATCTGCATCTAACTGAGAATGTATTAAATTTCTCGTCAATGTCGAGATTTGATCTTTTGGTTCTACATCACCTATTCCACTCGTTTCACCTTTAATTCCCCCAACAATTCGAGCTATATCCAAGCCTAATTTTTTAAGTTCTTCCCCTATGGAAGTAAAGTAAATTACATACTCTGCCATTTCTTCATGTAATTTAGTGTC
>NZ_APGP01000046.1:0-41779 GCF_000404025.1 Caldicellulosiruptor sp. F32 | reverse complement strand
TTAAACATGTATTGTTCAAAAGACAATCCTACTCGTCCAGCCTTAAAACAGCTCTTAGAAAATTTGCTCGAATCCTTAATGTTGTCAGAAAGAAATATTTACCTTGCTAAAAACTAAAATGACAAAGGTAATGAATTTTATGATAGTCTTTAGCCCCAAATGGTTACTCGGAAATCCTACTTCTTCAAACTTTGAAAACCATGAATCTACTTTGTTCTGAAAATGAAATCTTAAAAATCAAAGAGGACCTTAAAAACGAACTTCAGTTATTTAAACAAAGAAAACTACCTACAAGCACTTTTGCACTTATCATCGATGGCTATCATTGCGAAGTTAAAAGACAATTCTAAAGTTAAACAAACTACTTGCTATGCCGTGCTTGGTATCGATTTGGAGCTAAAAAAGACATCTTTGGAGTTTACACCATTTTCAGTAAAGAAAATAAAACCGATTGTATAAAAGTATTTGAAGACTTAATTTACAACAGGTCTTAAAGAAGTTTTAATTGTTGAAAGCGATGACTTTCCTGGTATTACAGAAGCTATAAAACTTGCTTACCTGCTTGCTGATCATAAGCTTTTCTTTGTTCACCTCCAACGTAATGTCAGAAAACATACGGCAAAAGAAGATGCTTCAGCTTTTAATAAAAGTTTGGACAAAATCAGAAAAGGAATATTTGAAAAAGCAGAGTTTTATCTTGCCCACATGAAATATCCTAAAGATTTGAGAAAACATGTCTATACTACAAATGCAGTTGAAAATGTCAATAGTATGATTGATAAAATCAGAATAAACTCTAGTGGATATTTTCAGTCTGTAGATGTTTTAGAAATAAAATACTTACTTACAATGTGAGAACCTGTGTCGTACAAAATGGAAAAAAATGAGTACCTGGCATTAAAAAATGTTACTTTGCAATATAATACAGCTCTACAACTTGCGTTATAAATTGAAAACATAAAATTCTTGACAGGTCTCCCTGTCGTTTTTGTTTGCCGCTCTCATCTCTTCCTATGGTGGTTTGACCGCACCAAAGCCCATCTTTTATTCTGTATATGCTGCCTTCATTATTTCCTCTCTTTTTTGGTCTTGGCAGGCATTTTATAGTACCTCTTTGATTTGTGCAAAGTCTATTATAAGGTCTTCAAAGATACCAACTTTGACTTTATCATTGAATGTGTAAATTACTGGCGGCAAGTAATCTTCTTTGTCCTTGAGTCAATATATCAAAATTATTTGGTTGTTGGGATTGACAATCCAATACTCCTTGACTTTATACTGATTATACAGGTTTAGTTTTCTAACATAGTCGTGAGATGGATTATATTCTGACACAATCTCAATTATCATCTCAGGAGCTCCAACGCAGCCTCTTTCAGTGAGTTTTTTCTTATTGCATATGACTGATATGTCGGGCTGGACAACGTTTATTGCTTTGCTTTCATCCTGTCCTTCCTTTACAAGAACAACATCAAATGAGGCTGCGTAAAGTTCACAAGGTTTTTATTTTGTTTAATATAACTTCCAAAAATCAAAAAGTCAATTCCAAAGATAATCTTCTGGTGTACCCTTGAAGGTGCAGGGTTCATATCATAAATGACACCATCAATAAGTCCTACTCTTGCGTCTTCTGGAAACCCAAGATAGTCTGCATATGTGTAAACCTTAGGTATTCTTTCTTCCATCTAAATCACCTTCTTTGTTGTATTATGTGGGGTTCTGTAATAAACTTGACAAGCCATAAATGAATTCCGGTTAATGTTAATAATGTTTCCTTTTCGCATATTATACATTAAATAAATTTATTAAATAAGTATAAGCAAAACTCTTTTTTGATTTCTCAGATTTGAAGAGCTATTAATTTAGAATTTCAAATTCAAATATAGTACAACAATAAAGGGGCTCGTTATGAGACACCTAACAAGCCCCTGATGGTTATTTTTGAAATTGTTGTAATCCTTACAAACCTAAATATGCCAAATACTTTTTAGTGTTATTTATCATCTCATCAAAAAGCTGCTCAGCTTTGTTCTGTGGTAGTCTTTCAACTGCAGGGTCATTTAAGAATACTCTTTTTGCAAGGTTCAAATCCTTTTCTAAAGCAGCTTTAACTATAAGCTCTTGATTGCTGATATGCCTTGTCATTATGCTTGCCAAATCTGAAGGCAGCTTTCCTGCATAAACAGGTCTGACGTCATCATGAGTAAACACTGCATTTGTCTCAACTATAGCTCCTATTGGAAGATTCGGTATTTGACCCATATTTGGCAAATTCACGTTTGTCACCAACGTATCCAAACCTAAAATAGCTTTCACCTGCATAACTCCTTCTTCTCCAGAAGGATTCAATGGGACATCTTTTTGGCCGGTTGCATATTCTTTGCTAAGTCTAATCAACTCTTCTCTATGTTTAATTCTCCATTCGACAGGTGTTAAGTTGAATTTCCATTTATAAACTGTCTCTTTGTCTCTAAGATAAATGTAGGGGACAAATTCAGCCAAGTGTCTATCACCTGCTGCAGCAATAAGTCCAAAGCGTTTAAACAAATCAAACTTTACTCTGTTTGCAGAAGCAAAATAATCTTTTTCCCACAATCCTTTTGTTTTTTCATACCCTTCTTCATAATATTTGTTCACAAATTCTTTGTAAAGAGGGAATAAATCATAAGTTTTGTATGATGCTTTGTCAAACCACGTAAAATGATTTATACCAAGAACATTTACCTTGATTTCTCTTCTTGAGATTTCTTTTTCTTCTCCTAAAAATTCTCTTACAACCTCCGTCAAAAGCTTTTGTGTACCAAAAACTTCATGACAGCAGCCAAAAGCCTTTATTTTAGGAAATACCTCATATAGTGCTTTCAGACATATGGCCATTGGATTCGTGTAATTGATAACCCAAGCATCTGGACAATTTCTCTTTATAGTTTCTGCAAATTCAACATACATAGGAACAGTTCTAAGCCCTCTGATAAGACCACCTGGCCCTGTTGTGTCACCTACAGACTGGTATATACCATATTTCTCAGGAGCATGGACATCCGAATACATCTCTTCAAATGTCCCAGGCAAAATCGAAATGATAACAAAATCTGCACCATATAAAGCTTCATCTAAGCTCTTTACAGCAACATATTTCCACTTCCCTACTACCTCAGGCTTGCTTGAAAGCTTATTACCTATTACTTCATTTGTCTTGGCAGCTTCAAAATCAATGTCGTAAAGTCTCACAGTACCACTCAAGTCCTTCTCTAAAGCTAAATCAGTCATCAACCTCCATGCCCAGCCGCGTGAACCCCCACCAATGTATGCTATATTGATTTGTTTCTGTTGTTCTGATGTGGTATTCAACATTACTCCCTCCTATAATAATTGCAAATTTCAAATAAATTATATCATAAAATTCACTCAAAACCAAACCATTAATATCCTGTATTTTTATTTTATTCTATTGATGTTTGAAACATCATTAGAAATTTAAAATTTCTCTATGTCCTTAAGCTAAAAAAGATATTGACAACCTTATAGTTGGTGCCTTATAATAAAAGAGGTGTAGGGGCGTAGCTCAATTGGTAGAGTAGCGGTCTCCAAAACCGTTGGCTGGGGGTTCGAGTCCCTCCGCCCCTGCCATTAAAGGTTAATATCGAAATTAGGACATGAAATAAATGAACGGGGAACGAAATATTTTATTAAAACCAAAATACAAAAGGGGCTGTAACTTATTGTCTATTAGTTAACAGCCCCTTTAGTTTTTGTTTAAAAAATTGAACTATCTCAATTTTATTCTTCCAAAATTCTCTCTGCCTCCTCTCTGTACGCATCCATTACGTATGGAATACCTGATATCTTAGCAGCATCTTCTGTGAGTGCAATCAAATCCTTTCTTGAGATTGTAGAGATTCTGAAGTTCCTTGACCCTGCCATAAGCTGCTGCAAACCTGTTTTGAATTTCTGTACAAATGTGTAAATACCAATTGCACCAAGAGGAATATTCTTTATTTCATCACCATACTTTTCTTTAAGCTCTTCATATGTGATAAATATCTCTTCTGGTGTTGTACCATACTTGGAAACTGTCTTTGGCAAATTACCTTCTTTGAGCCACTTTTCAATGTTTTTGCCTACCATTCCTGGTATCATTAGTGCTCTTCCCATACAAACAGCTTTTACATATGGTGCACCCATTGCAATTGCCTTGAATACACCATCTTCGGTTGAAAATCCGCCTGCAATTGCAAGGTCAGGAACTCTGAAACCTCTTTTAGTAAGCTTCTCTGCAAACTGATATGCCAATGCTTCTAAGTAAAATGTTGGAATTCCCCATTCATTCATCATTGGCCACGGGCTCATGCCTGTGCCACCTGGTGCACCATCAATTGTTATCAAATCAAGTTTTGCCTCAGCACCAAACCTCAGTGCCATTGCAAGTTCAACAGCTGAATATGCCCCAGTTTTTAAAGTAATTCTTTTAAATCCAAGACTTCTAAGTCTTTCTATCTCTTTCAAAAAGCTTTCTTTCTCAACAAAACCAAGTCTTGAATGTCTTTCAAATTCTCTTAGGACACCTTTCTTGAACGCCTCTTGCACTTCTTTCAAAGTTGGGTCAGGAAGAACTACATAACCTCTTTTTTTCAGTTCAAGAGCTCTTTCAAGGCTTTTTACCTTAATCTCACCACCAATACATTTTGCGCCTTGGCCCCATTTGAGCTCGATTGTGTCAAGCCCATGCTTTTCAATGACATACTCTGCAACACCAAGACGTGTATCTTCAACATTCATCTGAACAAGTATCTCACCCCAGCCCTCGTAAAACCTCTTGTATGTAGTAATTCTCCTGTCCATTTCAGGAGATTTCTTGACCTTGCCATCTGAAGTAAGTTCAAGCTCTGGATCAACACCACAGACATTTTCACCACAGACAAGAGTAATGCCTGAAATAGCGGCACCAATCGCAAAATGTTCCCAGTTTTTGCGTGCAATCTCTGTTGACCCCAGCGCACCTGTGAATATTGGAACCTTCATTTTTACCTTCTTTTCCCAACCGTATTCAGTTGTTGTGTCAACGTTTGAGAAGATTGCTGTGTCAGGATTTGCCTCAACCCCTTCAGGAAGGCCCTTTGCACCAACTGCATAACCTTGGATGTTTAAATGTGAATAGTCGACAGGATAATTTTTGTTAGCTCCTGCTGTCACTTCACCAAATGGCCCAGGATATAGAACCTCTCTTCCTCTAAATGATGCTAAAAAGATTTCACAGCCTCCTTGGCAGCCATCAACACACCTTGTACAAAGTCCCGACATAGGAACAACATCTCTTGAACGGTTAAACGTACCTGTTGCCTCGTTCGCATTTGGCCTTCTTAGGTTCACTTTAACCATCCTCCCTTCCTGCATTGTTGAGTTAGATAACATTAATAAGTAGTTGTATTAAATCATAGATCTATACTAAGTAAAGCTAACATTGTTGCGCCAATTTTTACCAACGGTAAAAGTGTTCTCATAATGGGATTTTGTATTCTCTGATTGTATATCTTATTTTGCCTGAGGGTCCAGTTGGAATCTCATTTACATAATCAACCTTTATGGAAATGTCGCCAAACTTATTTTTTATACTCTTTACAAATTGTTCTACTTCTCTTTCATCAAATCTTTTTCCTTTTACAATCTTAAGTGTCATATTATCTAAATCATGCTGAATGAGCTGATACTGTAGCACTCCTTCCATCTCTCTTGCTAATATGTTAAAGAAATGACTATCATAAATTTCACCGCTTTTTGCCACAAAAATCTCGTCTATCCTACCATCTATTTCCTTGATAGTAGGAAAACCTATCCCACAGTCGCACATCTCGTCATCCAAAGTTACAACATCTCCAAGCCGATACCTCAGCCTTGGCATTACATAATTGTGAAGGTCTGTAACTAAAATAGCTTTTTTGTTTTTATCTTCCACACCTTCAATGTCGACAAACTCATAATAGCCTGTTAGAGTCATCAAATGCATCTTACCTTTTCTGCATTGATAGGCAATAATACCTCCATCTCTTGCACCATATTCATTTATCACAGGACATCTGAAAACCTCTTCTATCAAATTTTTCTGGTATTCATATAAATTCTCGGCTGTTGTAACAACACCTTTTAGTTTTAATTTGAGCTCTATCTTATTCTCCTTAATAAGGCTTGCAAGTTTATAAGCAGCCGAAGGATAAGCGTATATAAAGGAAGGTTTGTATTTTTGAATCTTCTTTGCTATATTCTTTATATTTCTTTCATTTATCTCCCAGGATGAGATTATCAGTCTATTTTTCAACACAAGCTCTTTAAATTTGTCTTTCAAACTCTTTGTATTTTCAATATCATTTAAGGACGCCCAAAGCATAAGACACCTGTCGCCAATATTAATCCCCCACCATGAAAGTCCCAAATATCTTGCTGCCTCGTACCACTCAACTGTCTCCCTGTCTATGTAAAACTTCACAGGCTCACCTGTAGAACCACCTGTTTTGTTGAGAATACAGTGTGATAAATTTGCTTTGTCAGACAAATACAAATCTCTATTTTGGTTGAACTCTTTTTTCTCTAAGATAGGAAATTCAAGCAAAGCGTTTTCTGGTTCGGTCATAATCTTTTCTCTCAAATATTCAAACTTTTTGTACGCTGGAACATGCTCCAAACAAAAAAGAAGTAGTTTTTTTAACTCTTCCTTCTGGATGTTTTTTATCTCCAATTTATTTTTTGATTGATTGTTTTTCAAAATATTCAATTTTCTTCTAATTCTATTTCCTTTGAATAATTCCATTAAAGGAAAGAATACATTTCTAATTAGTATTGCAAATATATCCATGGTACAACTCCCAACTTGAGTGTTTTTTACTATTCAAATTATATCATATTGTTTCAAAGACTAACAATAGATTAAAAACTTTTAATCTAAATTTTATTCAAAGTAGACAAAAAAGCCTCTTAACCATTTGTCAAAAATAGTTAAGAGGCCCCATCTTTATTTACATTTTTTCTGGAGCATCAACACCCAAAAGTGTCAGCACATTTTTAGTTACAATCCTTACACATTCGACAAGTGAAAGTCTTGTATGCATTAGCTCTTCGTTTTCATTTTTTACCCTACATGCATTGTAAAAAGCATGAAAAATTGAGGCCAAATCTAAAAGGTACTTTGTAACCCTGCTAACATCTAAATTGCGTGCTGCAATCTCTATCTCTTCTGGAAGCTCCAAAAGTTTTTTGAGAAGCTCAAGCTCTTCCTCTTGCTGCAAGAGCTCAAGTTTTATTTTATCTCTATTTAATACAATCTCCTCTTCAGAAAGAGCCCTTAATATTCCACAAGTTCTCGCATGAGCATACTGCACATAGAATACAGGATTGTCAAGGGTTTGCTGTGTTACAAGGTCTAAATCTATTTCAATGTGCGTGTCAGCTGACTTTGTGTTGAACATAAACCTTGCAGCATCCTTGCCAATTTCTTCTATTAATTCAATAAGTGTAATAGCTTTACCTGTCCTTTTTGACATTCTCACTACTTCTTTGCCACGAACAAGCCGTACAAGCTGCATAAGGATTATAACAAGTCTTTCAGGGTCAATTCCAAGCGCTTTCATTGCAGCCTTCATCCTTGGGACATGTCCGTGATGGTCTGCTCCCCAAATATCAATTACAATGTCAAACCCTCGTTTCTCAAACTTGTTCCTGTGGTAAGCAATGTCAGCTGCAAAATACGTGGGTATTCCATTTGTTCTTATCAAAACCTCATCTTTTAAATTTTCATCCAACTTTGATGCAGCAAACCAAACAGCTCCGTCTTTTTCATAAGTAAAACCTCTTCTTTTCAAATCCTCAACTGTCTCGTAAACCTCACCACTTTCGTAAAGACTGCTTTCATGAAACCAAACATCATATTCAATACCATACTTTTGCAAGTGTTCCTTCATAAGAGCAATATTTCTTTTTAACGCAAACTCCACAAGTTTTCTTCTTCTCTCTTCAGATGGCAAACCTTCCAAGTCATCTCTATTTTCATTTAAATACTCCTTTACTCTTTCGATTATATCATCACCATGATAACAGTCCTCTGGAAGCTCAATATTTTCACCTTTTAGCTGTCTATATCTTATCTCAAGGCTCTGTCCAAATTTTTCTATCTGGTTGCCCGCATCGTTTACATAAAACTCTTTTGTAACTTTATACCCTGCCCATTTTAAAAGGTTTGCAAGACAGTCGCCAAGCGCACCACCTCGCGCATTTCCCATGTGCATAGGTCCTGTTGGATTTGCCGAAACAAACTCGACCATTACCTTTTTGCCATTTCCAATATCTACCCTACCGTAACCATCACCTTCAGAAAGTATAACATCTACAACTTTGTAAAGCCACTCTTTTTTGAAAAAGAAATTGATAAAGCCTGGCCCTGCAATTTCTACTTTTTCAATCAAAGTGTTTGTCAGGTCAATATTATCTACAATGTTCTGAGCTATTTCACGTGGGTTTTTTTTGAGTTTTCTCGTAAGCTCCATTGCAATGTTGGTTGCAAAATCGCCATGAACTTTTTCTTTTGGTTTTTCGATCATTATTGGAGGAACAACATCGTTTAGCTGAAATATGCCCTTTTCAACGCAAGTATTTATAGCCTTTTCAATGGTGTCTTTTATCTGGTCTTTTGCAAGTTTTACTAAATTCAATTTTTTACACCTGCCTCTTTTATTTTGAGTAAAAAGTCGTTCTCAGACATCATATGCGAATCTAAATCTATGGCATACTCAACAAAAACTTCTCCACCATTCTCTGTTAAATCAACTTTCATCTTTTTTGTGTACACACCTATCATTATCACACCGTCTTCAGTGATATATGTTGATATATGCCTTTTACCCGGCTCAAAAATAAGGGTTGACGTAACATCACCATAGCGAATTAATGTTATATGGTTTGGCTGAATCTTAAATGTAGTAGTTGTACCTTCAAGCCCAGTAAGCTCGCTTTCTTTATATGTCACATAAAAGCTTTCACCTTTTTTATAAAACGTGCCTTCTGTGAAAAACTCTATGCTATTCTCAAGGCTATTTATGGGGTATTCTTGGGTGCCCTTGACAAAAATCAAAACGTCTTTTTTCATACTTTCACCCCAAAAACATTGGTTTTAATATTTTTCTATATCAATCTTTTCTTCACATTTTATCTTTTCATTTAAGAATATTGAAGCAACTGCTTCGAACTTTTTCAAATTGTCACTTGCATAAAAATAATAAGTTGGCTCCTCCTCTGAGGTATTTAACATATTATTTTGTTTTAGAACCTCATATGTTTGTTTTGCTGTCTCAAGTGCAGGGTTTATCAAACTCACTTCTGGTAAAATTTTCTTTATGACATTTTGTAAAAATGGATAGTGTGTACACCCTAAAACAAGGGTATCTATTCCTTTTTCTTTAAACTCTTCTAAATATTCTTTTGCAACAAGGTATGTTACCTCTTTATCAATCCATCCTTCCTCAACAAGCGGCACAAACAGAGGACAGGGCTTTGAAAACACCTTTATATCAGGGTCGAACTCTAAAATCTTTTTCTCAAAAGAACCGCTTGCAATTGTCCCCTCTGTTCCAATTACACCGACCTTTTTATTCTTCGTTGCCAAAGCTGCAGCTCTTGCCCCTGGTTCAATAACAGCAATTATAGGAATATCAAATTGGCCTTTCAAAAATTCATATGCATAGGCAGAGGCTGTATTACAAGCCACAACTACAATCTTGATATTTTTTGAAAGTAAAAACCTTGTATTTTGCATTGCAAACTTCGTCACTGTCTCTTTGGACTTAGATCCATATGGGATTCTCGCTGTATCACCAAAATATACAATGCTCTCATTTGGCATGAGATTTACAATCTCTTTGAATACTGTAAGCCCGCCAAGGCCTGAGTCAAATATCCCAATTGGTCTTGTATCCATAGGCTTTAACCCTCTTTGCTATATTTTATGCTTTGTTTTTGTTGGTTCTTTTCAATTGCAAGTTGTATGAGTTTGTCAAGAAGCTGAGGATATGGTATACCGCTGTACTCCATCAGTTTTGGATACATAGAAATACTTGTAAAGCCAGGAATTGTATTTACTTCATTGAAATACACCTTGTTAGTTTCTTTGTCAACAAAAAAGTCTATTCTTGCCATACCACTACACTCAAAAAGCTTGTAAATCTTAACAGCAAGCTCCTTAATCTCATCCTCTACCTGCTTTTCAAGTTTCGCAGGAATGATCAATTCTGATGAACCATCTATATACTTTGCTTCATATGAATAAAACTCTCGCGACGGTACTATCTCACCCAGGGCCGATACGAGAATTTCGCTATTGCCAAGCACTGCACACTCAATCTCACGTGCATTTATAGCCTGTTCGATCAAAATCTTGGTATCATACAAAAATGCCTCGTGGATTGCCAAAATCAGCTCGTCTTTGTCTTTTGCCTTTGAAATTCCAACTGAGGAGCCCGAATTTGCAGGCTTTACAAATACAGGATACGAAAACTCGCTTTCAATCCGTCTGATGAAATATTCCTTTTTGGAAAGATACTCATCTTTGTAAATCACTAAAAAATGGCCCTGTGGAATCCCCTCTAAAAGAGCAAGTTTTTTAGCAAAAGCTTTGTCCATGCATAGCGCTGATGACAACACTCCACATCCAACATATGGAATACCAGAGAGTTCTAAAAGGCCTTGTACAGTACCATCCTCACCATTTAATCCATGCAATACAGGAAATACAACGTCAATGTCAATAAAGGTAGCTTCACTATCTTTTATCTTCACAAGCGCTTTTTTAGTCCTGTCTGGTGAGATAAAACATTCAATTGAATACATTGTCCATTTGCTGTCTAAATCTTCTATCTTGCCTGTGTACAAAAGCCATTTTCCTTCTTTTGTAATACCAATTGGTATTATTTCGTATTTTTCCTTGTCAAGGTTTTGCATAACCGATTTTGCAGAGATTATCGAAACTTCATGCTCTGTGGAAACTCCACCGAACAAAACTGCAACCTTTAATTTGGTCATCTACGAATTACCTCCACAAATGTGCTTTTTGCAAATTTATAATATTCATATTCATAGATTCTTCAATTTTATTACACTTAAGCAATAAGCAATCCTGTATAAAAAACTACAAACCCAGATATTCTTTTACCTCAGAAAGTATATTTTCAAGAGTCTTTGCATCCTTGCTTTCTGCATATATTCTAATCAAATCCTCTGTACCAGAGGCTCTTACCAGAAACCATGACTCGTCCTCTAAAATAACCTTTAGTCCATCTCTTGTCCTGTACTCTAAACATTTAAGTCCGGCTATACTGTCTTTTCCAAAATTTTTTACTCTTTCCAATGCTTCTTGTTTTTTGCTATGTGTGGTTCTAACATCAATTCTTTTATTATATAGCTTTCCATACTCAGATTCAATTCTATCTAAAATCTCTCTTGGAGATTTTTGAAGTTTTGCAACCGCCTCTGCCACCAAAAGGTCAGCTAAAATCCCATCCTTTTCTGGTACATGCCCTTTTATAGAAAGTCCACCTGATTCCTCACCACCAATTAAAGCATCCTCTTTCATTAGACACTCTGCAATGTACTTAAACCCAACTGGTGTTTCAATACATCTCATACCATGTTTTTGAGCAATCTTGTCAATCATAGATGTTGTTGCAACAGTTCTGGCAACAGACGAAGCCTTGCCTCTTGTGTTAATTAAATAATCTGTTAACATAAATATCACTTCATTTGCTGAAATAAACTGACCGTCAGGGTTTACAACACCAAACCTGTCAGCATCACCATCTGTTGCAAGCCCTAAATCAAACTCCTCTGTCTTTATAATCTCAAGCAAATCCTTCATATTCTCTAAATTTGGCTCTGGCAAATGACCACCAAAAAGTGGGTCTCGCCAGTTGTTTATTACTTTTACGTCACATCCAAGCCGTCTTAGCGCCTCGTCAATATACCCTATCCCACAACCATACATGGGATTTACAAGCACTTTTAGTTGTTTGCCCTCAAACGCTTTTTTGTCTATCAGATTTAATATGTCGTTCAAATACTCTTCTTTGTAGTCAAAATACTCGATGAGATCTTTGTCAGGATTTATGTCTTTTAGACCTTCTTTTTGGATTCTCTCAACATTTTTTATTATCTTATCAGTGATTTGTGTATTCGCTGGACCACCATAATGAGGTATGAACTTTATTCCATTGTAATAATACGGGTTGTGACTTGCAGTTATCATAATTGCACCGCTTGCTCCTTTTTTCACAACTGCATGTGCAACAGCGGGCGTTGGAATCGGATTATTTGAAAAAAGTACATGGATAGCATTTGCACTCAAAATATCAGCACAAATCTTTGCAAAGTTCTCTGAATGGAATCTATAGTCATAACCAATGATTATTTTCGGATTTTCGTAAGTTTCCAGGACATAATCTGAAATAGCTTGAGCAACAATTTTTACGTTGTCAAATGTAAAGTCGTCTGCAATAATCCCTCGCCAACCATCTGTTCCAAAGGTTATTTTTTTCATTTTCATTTTGGCCCCCTTTTTAAAAAAATTGGACAACTATATTATAATATAGTTTAAAATTTTTACAACAAACAAAAAAGATGGCCTGCGCAAGCCTATCTCCCAACTTTGCTGCAGCCATCTTCCTAAAACTCTCCTTTTGTCCTTTTCAAAGTTTACATCTCTTATTCAGAAGTATTTAAATACTTTTCAATCTTCTTTTTTACACGTTGAAGAGCATTGTCAATTGATTTCACATCTTTGTGAATCATCTCGGCAATTTCTTGATAGCTCCTTCCTTCAAGGTATAGGTTTAGAACCTTGTACTCAAATGGACTTAGACACCCTGTGATGACATTTAAGGCGTTTTCAAACTCCTCCTTTGTAATCATAACCTCTTCCGGATCAGAGATAAAAGAGTTAGCAATTGTGTCAAGCAAAGTCCTCTCGTCATTCTCTTCATAAACGGGTTTGTTTAGTGATATGTACGTGTTAAGAGGTATATGCTTTTGCCTACTTGCTGTCTTTATTGCAGTTATCACCTGCCTTGTTATACAGAGCTCTGCAAATAACTTAAAGGCAGGATACTTGGTCTCATCAAAATCACGTACAGCTTTAAAAAGCCCTATCATGCCTTCTTGATAAATGTCATCCTTTTCAGCACCAATTAAAAAGTACATTCTACACTTTGCCTTTACAAGGTTTTGATACCTATTTAAAAGCTCTTCTGTAGCCTCTTTGATACCCTCGCGCGAATACTTTACAAGTTCTTCATCTGTACACTCTTTGAAATTTAAAAGTTGTTTTTGTGATGTCAAGGCAAAATGCCTCCTTAATTTTTTAAGCCTTTTTTGTCATATGTTCACACGCAAGATATCTTCCCACATCATAATTATATATTATCACCAAAGGTGTATCAAGCTTGGTCTAATCTTTTTTTGAATTTCTCTAACTTTTCAAGAATGCTACTATCAAGCGTATCTTCAAGTCTGTCTTTTCTCATTATCTTTTCATTCGTCTTCTTCTCAAGCTCCTTTTTGTAATTCTCAATCTCATATATAAGCTCTCTTGGAGGCATTCTAACAGCTCCATTCCCTAAAATCATAAGCTGTTCTAAGTAATCAGATGTCACAACTGCTATTGATTCATACTTTGCATTTTCATAGACATACTTTTCTATGTAGTTATCAGCTGTTTCACCTTCTTTAGTAAATACCACTTCTATGTCATTTATAACTTCTTTTCTCCGCTGAGCACCTCTTACCAAATGTGAGTCAAAAACAACTGTTATTCTATACCCTTTATACCCCGAAAAGTCAGCCAAAATATCTATAAGTTTTTTTCGTGCTACTTCTAAATCATCTTTAGCAATCTCTTTTAACTTGCTCCAAGCGTTTATAAAGTTGTAGCCGTCAACCATCAAGTGCACCTTTTCTTTCTCCTTCTTCGATTCTTTGTTTTAAAACCTCAAAGAATATAATCCCTGCTGCAACAGAAGCATTGTAAGAATTGACTTTGCCTTTCTGAGGAATTTTAACTAAAAAATCAGCTCCTTCTTTTACAAGCCTCGAAACTCCTTTACCTTCAGAGCCAATCACAATACACATTGGAATCTTAAAATCACAATCATACAAAAGCTTTGTGGCATTGTTGTCTGCTGCGTACACCCAAATACCCTTTTCTTTTAGGCTGTCTATTGTTCTTCTCAAATTCACAACTCTTGCTACTTTAATGTGTTCAATTGCACCAGCTGAAGCTTTTTCAACAGTAGGGGTGATCGGACATGAATTCCTTGCCTCAATAATAATACCATGTGCACCACATAAATGTGCAGACCTTATAATTGAACCAAAATTATGTGGGTCAGTAATCTCGTCTAATAACACTAAAAAAGGCTTTTCGCCTTTATTTGCTGCTTCAAGCAAAAGGTCATCTATATCCCAGTACTTATATTCCTGAGCAATAGCAATTACCCCCTGTGGATTTTTCGTCTTTGACATCTTGTCAATCTTGCTTTTATCAACAAACTTCACAACAATGCCTTTTTGTTTGCAAAGGTTTATAATCTCAGAGATGTTCTTGTCCTTTGCAGTGTTTGATATATATACTTCTGTTATTTGAGTGCTGCTATTTAGTGCCTCTTTTACTGGATTTTTGCCTTCAATTGTCCTCATCTTTTTCCCTCTTTCCAAGGTATTTTTGTCTGACCTTATCATACTCCCCACAAGAAAACTTGCCTTCTGGACAATAGCCGAGCTTTATACATTTGGGACCTGCAAATTTGAATAAATTTGGCGCAATACCTTTTACTATCTCCAAAATTTTATCAGCAACACTTCTTATCTCCCACTGAGCTCTGTTGCAACATCGCTCATTAAAAAAATGTAAAAGTTCTCTTGCGTTCATTGTCATGATTATCTTTGTCTCACACGCATTGGGAAGAACATACCTTGCATCTTCTATTGCCATCTTCTCGGCCTTCTTCAAAGCCTCTTTTTCACTCAAACCTTTGCTAACAAGAACTTTTTTGTGTTTTTCCTGCAACTTTTCTGTCAAAAGTCTATAGGTTTTTGCAATCTCATTCATTGTGTCTATGAATATATTTTTAAGCTCTTGGTCCTCTTCTATACTTGGCGGGATTACATAGTCAAACCCATCAAGCCTTACATACCTTTGGGACTGCTGAGAATATGAAGCAATCCTGTGCCTGACAAGCTGGTGTGTAAAGCTCCTGCTAACACCCTCAATCCCAAACGTAAAGCTCACATGCTCAAGCGGAGATTCATGACCAACATCAATCAAGAGATTTAAAAAGTTTTTAACTGCTTCGCTATCGAGCTTATCATAAATATTTTCAACTGATGTATTTGAGTAACAAAGCTTTGCAGCTGTTGCTACAACCTTTTCAGGGTCGGGTGTATGCGACAAAAGAACAACCTTAAAGCTCATTTTTATCCTCCATCTTCTTTTATTGACTTTTATTGGTATAAAAATAAAGATGATTTTGTGATAAAATTATTTTATCACAAAAAGGGGGCATTTTTATATATGCTAAAGGTCTTTATTCAACAAAAGGTTCAAAATTTTGTTGTAATCACTTATGACTTTATTAAAAACCATATGCCTTTTTCTGACGGGGAGTTCGTAAAGGTATACATATACTTAAAGTTCTTGCTTCAAAACAAAGTGGAAACTATTGAGATAAACAAGATAGCACATGACCTAAACCTTCTTGAGAGTGATGTAATCAAAGCTCTTGAATTTTGGTCAGAAAGAAGACTGATAAAGCTTACAAAAGACGCAGATGGAAATATAACAATTGATTTTTTGGACGAAAAGCTTGAGTTTGAAAAGCCTGAAAATGCACCTACACCCCCTGTGTACACAACTGAAGACTTATCAAGGTTTTACGAAACAGACGAAAAATTCAGGGGACTTCTTGAATTTGCTCAAAAGCAATACTGCAGGACTTTCAATAAAAACGATATAGACGTACTTCTTGAGATTTATGATTGGTTAAAGCTCCCTATTGAGGTAATATATCTTCTCATCAACTATGTGACAATTAATAAGAATAATAAGAATCTTAAATACCTTGAACAAATGGCAATTAAGTGGAAAGAGCTGAATATAGATAGTATCGAAAAGGCTGAAGAGTACATAAGGTCACAAGAGGACACAAGTAGAATAAAGAGGCTTGTACTTCAAAACCTTGGAATATATCACAGAGCTCCAACTAAGGTCGAAGATGAGATTATGAACGTTTGGATAAATGATTGGAAGATGCCTGAAGAGGTCATAATGTATGCTCTAACTCTTACAAAAAATGTAAACAACCCAACTGTAAACTATGTAAATGGTATAATAAAGCGATGGTATGAAGCAGGACTAAGAAGTTTAGAGTCAATCAAAAAGTTTGAGCTTGAAAATGCACAAAAGAGGGAGAAGAACAAAAAACAGTCAAGTTCTAAGAAAGCTTTATACGAGGAAAGAGATCCATCTACATATACAGCTCTTGAAGAACTTTATAAAAAAGCATTGAGAGGGAATAGAGATGACGATGATGACGAATAAAAAGAAGATAATTGAGATGATAAACAGGATATATCAGCAACGTCGTCAAAATGCAGAAATTGCAAGAGAAAGAAAGATTGCTCAGCTTTCTTCCAAGTCAAAAGATTTTGCTATATTAAGTGAAAAGATAACAAAGGCAGGCCTAAAACTTTCACAAGCCTCTCTTTCTCAAAACCAAGCTGAGATAGAAAAGTACTCAAAGATACTTGATAGCTTACTTCAGAAGCGGACAAAACTTTTGATTGAGCTTGGACTTGGAAGTAATTATTTAGAGCCTGAGTACTCATGCCAAGCATGCCATGACACTGGTTTTATTGTAAGTGAAAACGGGATTGAAGTTTGCAGATGTAGAACACAGCTCTTCATAGAACTTTTGTACGAACAGAGTAAGTTAAAAGATATTTTAAAAGAGCATAATTTTAAAAATTTTAACTTAGAATATTATTCAAAAGAGATAGACCTACAGGAAGGTATATCACCTTATGAAAATATGTTAAACATCATAAAAGAAGTAAAAAAATTTATCAAAAACTTTGACAAACCTTCTCAAAAAGGACTACTTTTTTACGGTAGTACTGGGCTTGGAAAGACCTTTTTAGCCCACTGTATTGCCAAAGAGATTATTGACAAGAAAAAAACTGTAATATTTCTTGACAGCATTGCATTTTTCGAGATTTTAAAAGAAAAATATTCCAAAATGGTAAGGTTATACGATGAGGTAGATGATGAAGAGTACAAAAGTCTTGAAGAGGTAGACCTTTTGATTATAGACGACCTTGGGAATGAGGGAAAAAGCCCAGACTTTTGTCATGGTGTATTCCAAAGCCTTTTGGATAAACGCTACATGACAAATAAAAAGACGGTTATTACAACAAACTATAATATTGACGGTTTGTTAAAGCTCTATTCAGACAAAACAATGGGAAGACTTCATGAGTATTTCATGTTTTTGCACTTTTTTGGTGACGATATAAGAGTGTTAAAAGCAAAAAGCCAATTAGAAAGGAGAGCTACTTAATTGCAAACAGTAGCTCTCCTTCGCAAACAACTTCACCTTCCACATAAGCAGTTGCCTTTGCTTTCCCAATATACCCTTTTAGAGAAATCAGCTCTGTTTCAATCAAAAGCACATCTCCCGGTCTTACAACTTTTCTAAATCTCACCTTATCAACTCCTGCAAAAAATGGTGTTTTGCCCTTAAACTCTTCCTTTGAGAGTATAGCAACAGCCCCAACCTGTGCCATTGCCTCAACAATTAAAACACCTGGCATAACAGGGTTTCCCGGAAAGTGTCCTTGGAAAAATGGCTCATTTATTGTCACATTTTTAATGCCTTTTGCCTTTTTTCCCTCTTCTACCTCAATTATTCTGTCAACAAGCAAAAATGGGTACCTGTGTGGTAAAATCTGCAATATACCGGTAACATCGTACATTAGCCACATCTTCCCTTCATAAGTTTTTAAAATTTTTTACAGTTTAATTATAAACACCAAAACAAAATATACAGCCATCAAAACCAAACCTATCGGAACTCCAATCCTTGCCCACTCTTTACTTTTAATCTTGAACTTTCCTGCAGAGATTATATTTGGTATATTTCCGGGAATTAACATTCCTCCACTTATAATCATTCCAAGAATAATTGCTCGGACCTGTTCATCTGTCATTTCTCTTGAAATCTCTGCAGCTGCCAGGGTAGCATTATCCACTATTGCAGAAATCATGTTTACCCAGTAAAGAATTTGGGCATCTAACTTTATAATGTACAAATCTATCAAGGGTTTAAAAGCAGTCCCTAACAGTTCAAGTGCAAATACGAATACAAAAACCTTAAAAGCTCTTAAAAAAACATCTTTAATGCTCTCTGCACTTTCTGTAAATTCATCTTTATCTACTTTACTTGCCTTTTTAACAACAAGAGCTGCTAAAAAAGCCATTAACAGTATTGTGATAAAAATTTCTAACCCAACTGCTCTTGCTAAATAGAAAAAGTCTGCTTTAAGCTTTGAAATAGTAATTGTTGCTAATGGTTCACCAACTGGTGTCAATGCCGCTCCAAATCCAATTGCAAAGCACGCCAATACAATAACCTTTACCTTGGTGTTTCTGTCAAGTGGCATGTGATGCATTATTTCGGTTAATAAAAGTGACGCAATTATGGCAGTAATAAAACTCGAACTTAATCCCAAAATAACAATTACAACAAATACAAAAAACTGAATTGAAATTCTATGAGTTAGTAATTCTATCATTGTGTTTATTCTATTTCTAAAGAAGAAAAACAACATCCCTGCTATTAAAACAGCAAAAGTTATATAATAAAGCAAATGATTTTTAAGAATATGTTCAAATAAATCTAAGCTCATTTGCTTTGAAATAATAACACCTATAATACCCATTATGAACAAAAAATACTCTAAATTATGTTCTACTGCCTTAACAAAAAAAGGCAAAAATAAAATAATCAAAAGAAGAACTATTAACCCGCCGATCATTTTTTATCAACTCCTCCAAGACTAATAGCAAAATTAGTTATTCTCCCCTATTTGTTGCTCTTGTGTTATTATTTCATATACTTGAGAAAGAATATACTCTAACCTTTCAGTATTGTTTTCTAAATACAAATAACCAATCAATGTTTCAAGTGCCGTAGCATATTTATAATCACTTAACTTTGCATTCTTAGGAACAGTTTTACTCTTTGCGTTTCTACCTCTTTTCACAATTCTCTTTTCATTTTCATCAAGCATTTCATACAACTTTTTTATGGCTATTGCTTGACTTGAAGCTCTTACATACTTAGTAGTTTTCAAATAATAATGATAAGGAGTCAAATCAGGATTTTCGGATATCACTTTATTTCTTACATATAATTCATACACTGCATCACCGATATAAGCATATACTAAAGGACTAAGCAATTTATCAACACTCTCTCTTGAATGAGTTTTAAAAGTCACTTACTCACATGACTTTTCTCAATCAGCGGTACCTAAAACTCTAATTGTATTGACATACGGGTCAGCAGTACCTTGAAGCTGACAGTCCTCTTCTTTCAGGAGTTTAATATAGTCAACAAGGTCTTTTGTTATTCTCTCACCAGGCAAAATAAGTGGTATTCCAGGTGGATACGCCATTACCATCTCGCCAGAAATCTCACCGACTGCATTGTCAAGCTCAACAACCTTCTTTGAGCTATAAAAAGCATCACGTGGCGAAACAATAACCTGTGGTGAGTGAAGCACTATTGTTGGAGTCTTTACATCTTTTACACCAAGCTTCTTTGCCATATCTCTAAGTGCTTCAATTAGCTTTTCTACACTTTCTTGTGTGTCACCCAACGAGATTATTGCCAAAATATTGTAAAGGTCAGACATCTCTATCTGGATGTTGTACTCATCTCTCAGGATTCTCTCTGCTTCATAACCAGTGATACCAAGCCTTCGAACGTTGATTCCAAGTTTTGTTTCGTCAAAATCATATACGCCAGGTGTTCCAATCAGCTCTTTTCCAAATGCATAAAGTCCTTCAATCTTGTTTATCTCTTCCCTTGCCATTCTGGCAAGTCTCAAAGTCTCTTCTAACATCTCTTCACCATACATAGCAAGCTGTTTTCGTGCAACGTCAATTGAACACATCAAGATATAGGATGAACTTGTTGTCATAGTAAGGTTCAAAACCTGTTTTACTGTCTCTGGTTGAATCCTGTGACCTCGCAAAAGAAGTACAGAACTTTGAGTAAGTGACCCACCTGTCTTGTGTGTTGACACAGCACTCATATCAGCACCAACTTCCATGGCAGTCAGTGGAAAATCGTTGTGAAAGCCCATATGAGCACCATGTGCCTCATCAACTAAAACTGCCATGCCAAATTTGTGTGCAGTTCGAGTTATAGACTTTAAATCACTCGCTATACCATAGTATGTTGGATTAATAACAAATACAGCTTTTGCATGAGGATGTTTTAATATAGCTTTTTTCACATTCTCAATTGTCACGCCCATTGTAATCCCAAGCTCTTCATTTACCTCTGGCTGTACATACACTGGAATTGCCCCGCTCAAGATTATTCCGCCAAACGCGCTCTTGTGCGCATTTCGAGGCAGTATTATCTCATCCCCAGGTTCGCATGCTGACATTATCATTGTCTGGACACCAGATGTTGTACCGTTTACTAAAAAGTATGCATATTGAGCACCAAATGCACTTGCAAAAAGCTTTTCAGCCTCGTAGATAACTCCAATCGGGTTGTTTGCATTGTCCAAATCTTCCATACCATTTAGGTCCATTAGCATGACATTCTGCCCGACAAAATCAGTAAACTCCTTCAAGCCTCTACCATACTTGTGACCTGGCACATGAAATGGGATGATGTTTTTCTCAATGTGTCTTTTTACAGCATCAAAAAGGGGTGTTCTGCTCTGGTCCTCCTTTGTCACCTTATTCTGCCCTGCCTCCATCCATTATATTTTTTAATTTTCTGAATGATAATTATACCACACTACAATTTTTTTAAAAGTATTTTTTATTCAAAAGTTACGCGGCTCACACCTTCAACCAAATATAAATCCGTAATAAGCTGGTTTATATTGCTATCTGGTAGAACTAAAGCTTTATAAAACACTTTTTCAGACTCTTCATGCATAAATTTAATATCCTTTATAGTTACTGAGTGTGAAGTCAAAATTGAATCTATCTTTTGAATAGAACTTCTTAGATTGTGACCCTCAACAATAATTGTCCTCAAAATTCCTTTTGAAACAAATCTTACTTCAAACTTTTTTAATAGAATCAAAGTAAGATACACTGCTGCAGTTGCCAAAAAAGCTCCTTTGTAATACCCGATTCCAATTGCAAGACCAATACATGCAACAGCCCACAAAGTTGCAGCAGTTGTCAAACCCTTTACAGTCGCACCATCTTTTATAATTGTTCCTGCACCCAAAAAACCAATACCCGAGATAACTTGAGCACCAAGTCTTGCAACATCTATGTCTGCGTGGCCTTTGTAGTATACATTAAAAATATACTGTGATGTCATCATAACAAGAGCAGAACCCACACAGACTAAAATATGAGTTCTAAAACCTGCCGGTCTGTGAACATTTTCTCTCTCAATACCAATAAGCCCACCTGCTAAGATCGCAAAGATAATTTTTAGTATATCTTCTAACATTTTCAAATCCCTCAATTTCTATAAGAAGAGTATATTAATTATTTTATACTACAAATTATGACAAAATAAAAGGGCTGCCTCATTCCAGACAGCCCCCTTTACAATCCACAATTTTTAAAATAATATCAACTTGATTATTTTGTCCACAACTCTATATTTTGCTTGATTCTCTTTGTATAATATTCTTCAACCTTTCTATTGCCGAGTTTCTCAAACCCAGCCAGAAAATCGTTCCATACTTTGTCAAAATCCTTTTCTTTTGCCATAACAACTTTTGGAATTGTTGATAATGTATAATTCCAAATTTTATCGTTAATAGTCTTGATCTCTGGATCATCAATTGATATCATCCACAGATAACCCCATGTCTTTTCAGGATACTCATTAGCTTTTGGGAACAAATCTTTCCAAATTTCTGCCTTATATGCTGATAGCACCTTTTTCTCAACATCACTATAGTTCTTTCTTATATCTTCTTTTCTTGTGTCAGGCGCAATTGGATTGCCTGTCGAATCAATATACGTATTAGGCAATCTTGGGAATGGATAAATGTAAGGGCCTATACCAGTCTTCTTTGCAAATGTAGGATCAGTTTTCCTCATCTGGTCATATTTTGGTGTAAATACTCTCTTACCCTTTACATATGTGTGATGAACACCTTCAATACCCCACTGTCTTAAGATATTAGCATCTTCTGTGCACATCCAGTCAAGGAATTTAATTGCTCTTACCTTATCTTTGCACTTTACTGTTATAGCAACACCCCAACCACCTGTATATCCAACTTTTACATCAGGTGGACATTGTTTTATTTTTTCATTAACTGTAACAGGATAATAACCATATGTGTATTCGTACTTACCTGCCTTCTTGAGAGCAGTAATTGGTTCACCTACCGCCCAACCCGCGTCAATTAAAGCAAGAACTCTTCCAGAAGCAATTTTTGCTTTATACTGGTCGTCTTTCTGGACAAATGTCTCTCTATCAAGGATTCCTGCGTTCCATAAGTGATTTAACCATTTGAAATATTCTTTTTCAATTGGACGTTTATAATGTCTTATTACTTTCAAAGTTTTTGGATCAACATAAAACTCTCCATCATCTGGTGCACCTGTTGCCTGAAAAGCTGGATTTGTAACCGAAATAACAGTTCGCCAGTCATCAGCAGAAAGTGTGAGCGGAATTGTTGGAAGTCCATCTGTAGTAGGATGTTTCTTCCAGTACTTGACTATTGTATTTTCAAAGTCTTTGATTGTTCTTATTCTTGGGTACTTTTGTTCAATTACTACTCTGTGCTGAATCATAAAACCGCCATTAACATCCAAAGTTGCGTCATTGTCTGTTGTAATTCCCAAACAGTAAATATGTGGATCCTGTGGACTCCATCTGAGTCTTTTAAGGTTTTTGCCATATGCTTTTTTGATATTAGGACCGTACTTTTCAATTAAACTGTCTAACTGTACAATACCACCGGCCTTCTTAAGAAGTTGCAAGTCTCCTTTTGCATATACCAGGTCTGGATAATCACCACTTGCAGCCATGAGTTGAAGTTTCTGTTGACCAGCACCCTGAGCTATTGCATACTCAATCTTTAATGTAACACCTGTAAGTTCTTTTATCTTCTGTGCAACTGGTGACTTAAATCCATCATCATTTGGGTTTGTTTCAGCACTGTACATAGTGAGTGTAATTGGTTTTTTTGCTTCGGGTGTTGGCTTGAGAGGCTTTACAAGTTTTGAACTCCCAGCATTACCAACTAAACAAATACCTAAGACAAAGCTAATTATAACAACTACCGAAATAACTGCAAAAAATCTTTTTGAGATTCTCATAGTTTTTCAAAACCTCCCCTTTTTTATGTTTTTAGTTTATTTTAAGCTGGAGTAACCAGCTTAAAACCAAAATTCTAACAACTTTTTTGACATTTAGCTTTTTACTGCACCAATTGTCATACCATGTATAAAATATCTCTGAATAAATGGATACACAAGCAATATGGGAAGTGTTACAATTATTGTCATTGCCATTCTCAATGAATGTGGTGTGACTTTCATGGTCCTGTTAGGATCAAGATTACTATAATAATCTACTTGAGAAGATGCGGTTGCGTTAGACAAAATCTTTTGAAGTTCATATTGTAAGGTGGTAAGCTTTGGTTCACTTGAGCAATACAGATATGTATCAAACCAAGAGTTCCAATGTCCAACTGCAATAAACAAACTAATTGTTGCAATAACAGGAGCGCAAAGCGGTAAAATTATTTTCCAAAATATCAAAAAATCATTTGCACCATCTATCATTGCCGATTCTTCCAAATCCGGTGGAATCCCTTCCATATATGATTTTATAACAATAACGTTAAAAGGACTTATAAGACCGGGAAGTATATACACCAAAAAGTTATTCATAAGTCCAAGTCCTCTTATTAGCATGTAATCAGGAATCAAGCCTCCACCAACATACATAGTAATAATAAACATTATTGCAACTGGTTTTCGTGCAATAAAATCCTTCCTGTTTATAACATAAGCAACCATAGCAGTTGACAAAACACCAACAAAAGTTCCAATAACTGTTCTCAGCACAGTTATCAATACTGCCCACGGAATTTGGGGATAGTTTAATGTTTCTATATAATTTATCAACGTAAACTTTCGTGGAAATATAGTAATTCCACCCTTTACTGTATCATAAGGGTCATTAAGTGATACAGCTAAAACGTGTAAAAAAGGATAGAGAGTGACCACTGCCAAAATTATCATTAGTAGGTAATTAAATACTTCAAAGACCAAATCTCCTGCTGTTTTCTTTTTCACTTTAAAATGCCCCCTTGAGTCAAGTTTTTTTTACATCATGCGATAGCCAGTTGTCTTTTTAGAAAACCAGTTAGCAAAAACAAGTAGTACCAAACTTACAACTGATTTGAAAACACCTGCAGCTGTTCCAAAAGAGTATCTGCCTGTTCCAATACCATATGTAAGTATGTAAAGGTCGATGACATCAGCAACATCTCTTGTTGCCGCTGTTCTTAAAAGAAATTGTTTTTCAAAACCTATGTTTATTATGTTTCCAATACTTAAAATTAAAAGAACTATAACTGTGGGCATTATTCCTGGAAGGGTTATGCTTATCATCTTTCTGAATCTTCCCGCACCATCAACTGTTGCAGCTTCATACAGTTCAGGATTTATTGATGTGATTGCTGCCAAGAATATAATTGTGTTCCATCCAAGTTCTTTCCAAATATCAGAAAATGTAACTATCCACCAGAAGTAACGTGGCTCTGCCATAAACATAATTGGGTAATTTGTGAGATGAAGCTTTTGTAAAATTTGATTTATCACACCGCTTGGTGATAGAATTTCGCTTACTAAGCTTGCCACAACAACCCATGAAACAAAGTGTGGAAGATATGAAATTGTCTGGACCGTTCTTTTAAATGCTATATTTTTTATTTCATTTAAAAGCAAAGCTAAGATTATCGGTAGTGGAAAGCCAAAGATCAAACCCATAAAACTCATTATTAATGTATTTCTCATAGCTTTGTAAAAGTCAGGGTCCTGAAACATCTCAACAAACCACTTAAATCCAACCCATTCTTGATTCCAAATAGGTTTACCAGGCTTATAATCTTGAAAGGCCATTATCCAACCCCATAGTGGAACATACCTAAAAATAATAAGCCATATGATAAAAGGAAAAATCATTAAAATTAGATATCTTTGCCGCCACAGTTTTTTGGAAAGTTTTGCTCTATTCATTTTAAAGCCTCCAAAAATATATTTCACCTTGTTGCCTATTGTTCAGACATAAACAATTTTAAAGAGAAAAATAAAATTACAATACCCTATTTTTTTGACATCTTATACCCTACAGTTTAGACATTTAAAAAACAAAAAAAGAAGCCATTTTTTGTAGCTTCTTTTCTGATATATTTATCAATTTTTTAATTTCTCTTTATACTCCTTTGGTGAAAGTCCTACATATTTTTTGAATTTTGAACAAAAATAATCAACATCTTCAAAACCAACTTTTTTGCATGTCTCAGATACCTTACATCCTTCTTTTAAAAAGACTTTAGCCTTCTCTACCCGTATTCTATCTAAATACACTGTGAAGTTCTCTCCAAATATCTTTTTAAAGAGCTTACTAAAATAAGAGCTATTGTATCCAAAAGCATTGGCAATTGTATCTAATTTTATATCTGCAAAATAGTTTCTCTCTATAAAGTCTGCAATCTTCTGTTTTAGGCTATCAGGACTTAATTTATTAATCTCATCTGCAAGAGATACAAAGTAGAATTTTATCAAACCTTTTAATTCTGTTAAGGTAGGCTGAATGTAAAAACTCTTTAAAATCTCTTGGCTAAGATATTTTTCAACAAGAGGTTTATAAAGCTCATTTTGCGACAATTTATATAAAGTCTCAATATAAAAGTTTGAGAAATTTATCTTTATATCCTCTTCAGACATTCTACTGTATAAAAGTTGTTCACTCTTTTCTTCAACTATCCGATTAATGCTCTCAAACCCATTTAGTGCAATAGCCATTGCTAATTTTTCAGTACACTCTTTATTATCAAAGTTGATTTTTTTACCTTCAATATTTTCCACATACTCACCTATGTAAACAATTCCTTTATATCCTAATAGAAATCGCTTTTCAAGCAATTCTATTGCTTCTTTAAACGACTCTTTGATAAGAGTGTAATCATCTACTTCACTACCAATTGAAATTACCACTTGGTTGCCAACTATTTTTATTAGGTTTTCCTTTAATATGTTAATACTTTTGCTATTGAAGGGATACCAAAAATCTTTGAAGAGAATACATATATTATGATTAATAATTGTTGAATATCCACAACAATTTCTTTTTAAAAACAAATCTACCTCTCTTTTTAATTGAAATATCTTTTCTTCTATAACCTTTTGATTATTCTTGCTACAAAACGTTACTATAGCAACCTGATATTTATTCCATGGAAGCAAGAGCCCATAAAAACTACTGATATAATTTATTTCATGCTCATCAAATGCCCCCAGCAAAAGTTTTTCTATTACTTTTTCCAAACCGATTTCTTGAGTGGTCCGCACTACTTTTTGCAGTTCAATTTCTTGACTGATCTTTTGTTTCACTTTCTCTAACTTCTGCTCAAGCATATGCGGGTCAACAGGCTTTAGCAAATAACTTTCAACACCAAGCTCAATTGCTTCTTTTGCATACTCAAACTCAGAATACCCTGAAAGGATTATAACTTTGGTATTCACACCTTCCTCTTTTAACTTTTTTATAAGCAGAAGCCCATCTATTCCAGGTATTCTGATATCAACTAAAGCAACTTCAGGTTTAAATTTCTTTATCTTTTCTAATCCTTCTATTCCATCTTGAGCGGTGGCAATAATCTCAAATCCCAATGCTTTCCAATCAATAATTTTTTGAAGACCCTCTAATATTATAGGCTCATCGTCAATCAAAATTGCTTTTAGCAAAACCTCTTCACCTCTTTGGAATTTGAATTTCAATACTTGTGCCTTTGCCAAGTTCACTATTTATAAAAATCTTTGCCTCTTCCCCATAAAATAGTTTTAGTCTATGATAAACATTTTTCAGTCCCACATGGCTTTTGTCTTTGCTATCTAACGACTGTAAGACCTCCTCAAACTTTTCCTTAGGCATTCCAGCACCATTGTCTGTAACAATTATCTTTATTGTTCCATCTTTTTCAAATACCTTAATTTCAATGGTTCCTTTTCCTATCATTGGTTCAATACCATGCCTAATTGAATTTTCCACAAGTGGCTGGATAATAAACGGAAGTACTTTTGATGAAAGAAGGTCATCTTGAACTTCAATTTTGTAATCTATTTTATCTCCAAATCGGAACTTTTGAATTTCTAAAAATTCTTTAACAATCTCAACTTCTTTTTCCAAAGTTATCAAATCTATTGTCATCTCTATACTTTTCCTGAGCAAATTACTCAGCAAATAAACAACTTGAGCTATTTCATACTGACCGGTGCAAAAAGCCTTCATCCTGATAGCTTCAAGAGTATTGAATAAAAAATGAGGATTTATTTGACTACAAAGCATCTCAAACTGGATTTCTCTTTGTTTAGCAATTATTTGTTGTTTTTGTACCTCTGCCAAATACACCTGGTCAATCAGGTTTTTGATATTTTTAGCCATTGTTTTTATATTCTCTGTGAGCTGTCCAATCTCATCGTTGCCTAAAATATTTATCTGTGCATCTAAATTGCCATGCGAAATTTCATTCACTTTTTTGTTCAAGATTGCAATTCTGTCAGTTATCAGTTTAGAGAATAAGAGCATAAGAAGAAGTGATACTAAAGAATTAACAAGTATAAGCACAAACGTTATAAAAGTTATTTTGTTGACCCTTTTAAATATCTCTTTCTTCGAGAAAAAGGAAATGACTTTGAGAAAGCTACTTCCGCTTTCACTTGCACTAATTGTACCTAAAATTGCCATTGTTCTTTGACCATCAATATTGACGTTTTCAATAAGTTTGCCATCCTGAGAGGAAAAATTAAAATTCAGTTTCTTACCAACAAGATCTTTGTCTTTTGCAGCAACAATTATTCCTTTGTTGGTAATAACTAATGTGTTTAAGTGCAATGACAATACTTCCTCAAGCTTTTCTTTCTTTATGTAAATTACCATTACACCTATTCTTTCACCATAAGAGTTTTTTATAAGCCTTATCAAGCTAAAATAATACTGTGGTCGAAATGGATTATTGTCAAACACAAGCTCCCATAAAATCTTCCCATCGCCCTCTATGGCTTCTTTAAACCATTCCTGATTTTTCGTATAATCGTCAACCTTTACAATTTCACCTGTATCAAGTAAAGTGGGATTAAAGGCATAAATTTTTATTGCATGAATATTTTTGTTGTAAATAGACATGAGATTGGAAAGCTCTGTATATGAAATATAATCATCGTATATTTTGGATACATCTTTGTACTCTGTTGAAAGTATATTCAGAAGTTTTTTATCAAGATATAATTTATTAGAAATATCAACAGCATTCTGTACAATATCCATAAGTTTGATTTTTACATCCTCAACATTTTTCCTTGTGTCTTTGATAGCATTTTCCAAAGCAATTGCTCTGAGGTTTAAAAAAAGAATAATCCCCAAAATAGTTTGGGGAATTAAAGCAGAAATCACAAAAGCTAATATGAATTTTTTCTTTATTTTTAAATTTGTAAAAAAAAGTTTCATTTTTCTCACCCATTAGATTTCTTTAATTCTAATTATAACTCTGTTTTTTCAACACTCAACAGTGCTTTTTTGTCTGCTGATTCTAAAACTACTTCACATCCATCTTCTTTTTTACTAACTAAAGCATTAAATTGAGATTTTAAGTTAAGTCCATGGAAAAGAAGTCTCCAAGGCTTTTGAGTATCTCTTAATACATTTATTGAAATTTTGTCATTGTCTCTTTTTACTTCTAACTCAAGTTCTGTCTCGCCATTTGTATTCTTCACAGTCACAGAAGCAGTCTTCCCATCCTCCAATTCATATACATTCAATGTTACATTTTGAGCATAGTCATAATCAGGCTTTGTGTCACAACTTCCTATTGGAATTATAGAATTTGGCCTTGCCAAAAGCGGCAAGCTAAAATAATCATGTTTTTCCTTTCTCCACCTGCCACCAACAATCTTTTCACCTGTCAATATGTTTGTCCACACGCCTTCTGGAACATAATACTGAACCTCGCCATCTGGTGAGAAGATTGGAGCAACTAAGAGGTTACTTCCTAACATATACTGTCTATCAAGGTACTCGCATGCTGGGTCATCTGGAAACTCTAACACCATAGGTCGCAAGACAGGAATTCCTTTTTCTGCTGCCTCTACAGCCTTTGCAAAGATATAAGGCATAAGTCTACATTTTAGCTTTGTGAAAAACCTCAAAACATCTACTGCTTCCTCGTCATAAAGCCAAGGAACTTTATATGCAGAATTCCCATGAAGTCTGCTGTGTGAAGAAAGTAGCCCAAATGCTACCCATCTCTTGTAAAGATCTGGTGTTGCTGTGCTCTCAAACCCGCCTATGTCATGACTCCAAAATCCAAAACCACAAAGTGAAAGTGAAAGACCACCCCTGAGTGTCTCTGCCATAGACTCATATGAAGCTAAACAGTCTCCGCCCCAGTGTACAGGAAATTTCTGGCTTCCTGCTGTCGCTGACCTTGCAAACACAACTGCATTTCCCTTGCCAAACGTTTCTTGAAGCGTTTCATATACTGTCTTGTTGTAAAGGTAGGTGTAGTAATTGTGCATCTTTTGAGGATCTGAGCCATCAAAATAAACAACATCTGTTGGAATTCTTTCACCAAAATCTGTCTTAAAACAGTCAACTCCCATTTTAATTAGCTTTTTGAGCTTTTCTGAATACCACCTGCACGCCTCGGGGTTTGTAAAATCAACAATTGCCATGCCGGGTTGCCAATCATCTGTCTGCCATACATCACCATTTGGTTTTTTCAAAAAATATCCTTTTTCTTTTCCCTCATCAAAAAGTTTTGAAAGTTGAGACACGTAAGGATTTATCCAAACACAAATTTTAACTCCCTTTTCTTTTAGACGCTTTAGCATCTGCGAAGGCTCTGGAAAAACCCTTTTATCCCACTCAAAGTCAACCCAGTGCATATCCTTCATCCAGAAACAGTCAAAATGAAATACATGAAGTGGAATATCTTTTTGAATCATTCCATCTATAAAGCTTGTAACTGTTTTTTCATCATAGTTTGTAGTAAATGAGGTTGTAAGCCAAAGTCCAAAAGACCATGCAGGAGGAAGCTGCGGTCTTCCTGTCAGCTTTGTGTAATTTTCCAAAACATTTTTCATGCTGCTGCCACCAATTATGAAATACTCTAAATATTCACCTTCCACAGAAAACTGGACTCTTTCCACATTCTCAGTGGCAACTTCAAATGATACACGCCCTGGATCATTCACAAAAACACCATAACCACGGTTTGTGATGTAAAAAGGAATGTTTTTGTAAGCAAGCTCAGAGATTGTACCACCATCTTCGTTCCACATATCAACCACTTGTCCGTTTTTAACAAAAGGGGTAAACCTCTCACCCAGCCCATAAACACATTCGCCAACACTCAAAGAAAGCTGTTCTCTCATGTAAGTATTATTATCAGCCATGATTGCATAACCAAAATATTTATAACCGTTTTTTGTGAGATATTTATCTTCATAGTAATATTCTACTTTCCATTCATCTTTTTTATTAATAACAGCTCTGAGCTTTCCACTTGTTATTACAATATTATCTGAAAAATCTTCTATGCAAGGACAATATCCTTCTTCTTTATAAAATTCAAAATAAGGCTTTTTGCTTTTTTGACCCTTGTAGTGCCAAATTTGTACTCTTATAACATCTTTAAAAGGTGACGAAAAGCGTATAGTGAAAACAGGACCCTGCAGAGTTTGTCCTCTGTTTGTAATGAAGTGAGCTGGGGCAAAAACTATGACTGAATCTTTCGAAATTTCGTAGTCATATACATGGGCTGGATGATACAACTTAACTCCATCTTTTACACGCCAAAGGCCCTCTGTAAATTTCATTTTGTAAATTTCCTCCCTTACTTGGTTTGAAACGATTATTTATTTATAAAAGAGGTCCAAAACAATCAAGTTTTATTATACAAAACCCCTTTTTTTACTTCTCATACTTTTTTGCAAAAAAGTATAAATACTTTGCTCTAATCAATATAAAAAATTTGAACTTCGATACTCAAAAAACTAATCCAATAAAAATGATTGCTTTTATAAAAGAAATGCAACTATTGGTAGGAAAAGTGAAATGAAAATTATATTAACACAAGATATTTTTTTTGTATCTGAATGGAGTAACACCCACATACTCTTTAAATACTTTTATAAAATAGCTCACATTATTAAATCCTACTTCAAATGCAATTTCAGAAATACTCATGTTTGTGTTTTTAATAAGCTCTATCGCTTTTTCAACTCTGAACTTATTTATGTAATCAACTGGTGTAAGATGAGTAATCTCCTTAAAAAGACGACAAAAATAGAATTTGCTCAGGTTTGCAAGCTTTGCGAGTAGGTCAATATCTATATCAGATGAATAGTTGGAATTGATGAAATCAAGCGCGGACTTTATTTTTTCAAGTTTTAAATCAAGCTCTCTGTCAGTAGAATTTGCTGTCATATATCTTTTATTAAAAAGATAATAAAATATAACAAATAAATAGCCTTTAACCAAAAGCTCATAACCTTTTGGCTTTTCTTTCCACACTGTGATTATGTTCGAAATTAGTTCTCTTGTATGTTCATCCTCAAAACTATTTTGAACAAGTAGTTTTCTTTCTGAAACAGACTGCAAATACTTACTTTTGCATATATCCGGACCTTCGGAAAATAGCATGCTCAAATTAAATACAATTGCATAAGGTTCGGGATTATCCTCTGCTTTTCCACCATGAATTGACCCACAGTTGACAAATAAAAACTGTTTTGGTCCTAAAAAATATTCTTTGCCATCAACTCTAAAACTTGCCGTTCCCTTTTCAAGATAGACTATCTCAAATTCATCATGCCAGTGAGGTAGAAGAGTATTGTTTTCGTGAACAAATATTTTTTCATATACATTTATAGGAAACACCGCACTGCCATGCTGAACCTTTTCTTTGAGTCTCAACCTCTCATCCATTGCAATTTCCCCACTTTTTTGTATGTTTTCAACAAATGCAATGTATTTATCTCTAATAAATTTTACCACAAGCTCAACAAAATAAAAAGCTGCCGCAGACCAAAATTTGCGGCAGCTTTTCACCTATTGAATAATATTTTATCTTTTCATCTTCATAACCTCTTTTGCTTTATTTACAATCTCCTCTGCTGTAAGCTTGTAGTATTTCAAAACATCCTCAGGCTTTCCTGACCTTCCAAACTCATCATTTACTCCAACCATCTTAACAGGTATAGGATAATTTTGAATTAAAACCTCAGACACAGCACTTCCAAAACCACCCAAGATATTGTGCTCTTCTGCTGTGACAATACAGCCAGTCATTTTTGCAACATCTAAAATCAAATCAATATCAATTGGCTTTATGCATGGCATATCAACAAGATATACCGAAATTCCCTCATCCTGGAGCATCTTTGCAGCTTTTATAGCTTCATGGACCATCAGCCCTGTTGCCAAAATTCCAACGTCAGTGCCTTTTTGCAGAACAATACCTTTACCAAGAGAAAGATTCAACTCTCCTTTTTTGTAAATCTCTTCAACACCAAGCCTGCCAAGTCTAATATAAACAGGGCCTTCATGTTCGATTGCAAGCCTTACACATTCATACGTGGATACTGCATCAGAAGGAGAGAGCACTACCATACCAGGAATTACTCTCATCAATGCTATATCTTCAAGCATTTGGTGAGATGCACCGTCCTCGCCAATTGACACACCAGCATGTGATGCTCCAATCTTAACATTAAGATGCGGATAGCCAATGGAGTTTCTCACCTGGTCATACGCTCTTCCTGCTGCAAAGACAGCAAATGTGCTTGCAAAAGGAATCTTGCCACATGTTGCAAGTCCCGCTGCTGTTGCCATAAGGTCTTGCTCTGCTATTCCTATATTGAAAAATCTATCAGGAAACTTCTTTTTGAAAATCTCTGTCCTTGTGGATTTTGAAAGGTCTGCATCAAGTACAACAATGTCTTTGTACACTTCACCAAACTCAGCCAGTGCTTGACCATATGCTTCCCTTGTTGCTATTTTTGCCATCTTATCCTTGCACCTCCAAAGCTTCATACTGCTTTTGTAATTCCTCTAAAGCTTTTTGAGCTTGCTCTTTATTAGGAGCTGTACCATGCCAGCCTACTTCATTTTCCATAAATGATACACCCTTGCCTTTTACTGTTTCAGCAATAATGATTGTGGGTTTCCCTTTTATTGTCTTTGCTTCGTTTACAGCCTTTTCAATCTGGTTAAAATCATGCCCATCAATTTTTATAACATGCCAGCCAAATGCCCTGAATTTCTCATCAACAGGCTCGGGTGACATGACCTCTGTGATTTTACCATCTATCTGAAGCCCATTGTGGTCTAAAAATGCTGTGAGATTGTCAAGTTTGTAATGTGCAGCTGTCATTGCAGCTTCCCAAATCTGACCCTCCTGAATCTCACCATCACCAAGCAGAACATAAACTCTGTAGTTTTTCCCATCCAGTTTTCCAGCAAGTGCCATACCATTTGCAACAGAAAGCCCTTGACCTAATGACCCTGTTGACATTTCCACCCCGGGCACTTTCTTCATATCAGGATGCCCTTGGAGATTTGAATAGATCTGCCTAAAACCTTTTAGCTCCTCCTTGCTTATGAAACCCTTTTCAGCCAAAACTGCGTACAAAAGCGGGGATGCATGACCTTTGGAAAGAACAAACCTGTCTCTATTCGGGTCTTTTGGATTTTTCGGGTCAATGTTCATTTCAACAAAGTAAAGATATGTCAAAATTTCAACGCCAGAAAGTGAACCGCCAGGGTGACCAGAACCAGCTTCAGCTGTTTGAATAATTATGCTCTTTCTTATTTCAGTTGCTATCTTTTTGAGCTCAAGCTCCTTTGCCTTGTCCATCTTGTACCTTGAACCTCCCTTACGAAATTTGGATTCTCATTTACCAATTAACTGATGGTTTACTTCTTTTTTCTTTATATTATACCATTAAATCATTTTTAACTCAAACAGAAAAACCTTCACCTAAAACCTCACGAACATCTGTTAAAATGACAAAAGCTTTCTGATCAATGCTCTTGACGAGGTTCTTTACACGGCTTACCTCATGTCTTTTCACAACACAAAGCAGTACGTTTTTTTCTGTCTTTGTCCACATGCCAATGCCATGAAGACCTGTCACACCTCTGTCAAGCTCTTTTAGAATCTTCTCTGCGATTATGTCTGATTTGTCAGAGATTATTATAAGTGCTTTTGCAAAGTTGACACCTTCTAAGATAGCATCCATTACTTTTGAACATGCAAAAAGGGTCAAAACTGCCCAAAGTCCAAGTTCATAGTTTTTAAATACTATTGAAGCCATTGCAATTACAGCAACATCAAGCCCTAAAAGAATCTGTCCAACTGAGATAAAGGAGATAAACCTATGAATTATTCTTGCAAGCATCTCAGTTCCACCAGTTGTTGCCCCGTACAAAAGCACAATAGCAAGTCCCAGCCCCATTAGTGCTCCACCAAAAACTGAAGCTAATAGCTTATCATATGTAATACAGGGCAAGAAAGCTGTCAGGTCTGTCAAAACTGAAAGGGCTATTGTACCGTACACACTCTTGACTCCAAAATCTACTCCAATTGTCTTCACGCCCCAAATAAAAGCAGGAATGTTCAAAGCAAGCATTGTCATACCAACAGGAAGTTTAAAACGAGAGACATAATACACAACGGTTGCAATACCAGAAAATCCACCTGCTGCAATCTTGTTTGGAACAAGAAAGAGGTTTAAAGACAGTGCAACCAAAAGTGAACCAAATGTTATAGCAGCATATTCGTATATAACTCTGAAAATCTTTTTTAGCATCTATCTTCCCCCAAATAGTTTAGTTTTCAAAACAACAAATATAAACTTGGGCAATGCAAGCATTCTTTTAAATCTCCAAGGCTGGGTAATAAGCCTATAAAACCACTCAAGTCCAAGCTTTTGGAAAATCTTTGGCGCTCTTTTGACCTCACCTGAGAGTACATCCAAACTTCCACCAACTCCCATGATTAGTTTGCAATTTAGCTTCTTTTTATTTTTGTAAATCCACTCTTCTTGCTTTTTCATGCCCATTGCAACAAAGACTACGTCTGCTTTTGAAGAGTTTATAAGCTCTATCACCTTTTCGTTTTCTTCTTGTGAAAAATAACCATGGTGTGTACCACAGATACTTAAGTTTTTAAAAATCTTTAAAAGATTTTCTTTTGCCTTTTCAGCAACTGAAGGCTTTGCACCAAGTAAAAACACCCTTTTTTGATGTCTTTCAAGCTCTGGCATCAATTCCATCATCAGGTCAAAGCCAGTAACCCTCTCATACAGTTTTTCACCAAAATATTTTGATGCCCATACAACCCCAATTCCATCTGGAACATTTAAATCGCTTGAGTTTAGAATCTTTTTAAACTTTTCATCCTTTTGTGCAAGCATAATCATTTCTACATTTGGAGTAAATACAATGCGGGGGGATGAGGAATTTAAAAACTCAAGACACTTTTCTTTTGCCTTTTTAAAGTTCACACAGTCAATCCTCACACCTAAGATGTTTATGCTATCTTTCTTCTTAATATTATTCAAAGCCTCTCTTAATATTTCAAAAGCCTTTTCAGCTTTCTGGGTCATATTTTTTGTAATTTCGTCAATCTTCTTTGCCACTTTCCCATCAGATAACATATATTGAATGCTAATTAGCACATTATTTACATCAAAACTGTCTACATACCCTGTAGGTTTAAATCCATATATCTTTAAAAAACTGTCAATCTTTGGGTCATAGGAAATACCAATGAATTTAACACCCATCTTTGCTGCAAACACAAGAGCGTGAAGCCTCATCCCAACTACTAAATCCAATTTCTTAAAAATCCCTAAAAGCTCATGAGCAGATAATTTTTCACTTAGCACATACGGCCTATTTTTCATCTTTGAGACAATCTCATTTATCTTGATTATGTCCCACTTGCCCTGAAAAGGGATAAATATAACATTGTACCCTTCATTTTCTATAAGAATGTCAGCAATCTCTGCAATTTTGTCAGTCATATTCTTTTCTTTTTTCCATTTCCTTACCACAATGCCCACTGTTTTTTTGCTAAAATCAATATCATACTCTTCTAAAAGTTTTTGAATTTTTTGATCACAACACGGATTCAGTAAAAAGGCAGGGTCTGCTGAAAGTTCAACCTCTTTATTTATCTTTAGCTTATGCAAAAAATCAAATGAGTCATAGTCTCTTACTGTAATATAATCTGCAAGTTTTATTACATGTTTGAAAAGAAGTATATTATACCATCTTTTAATGGGTCCAATTCCCTGAGAAAAAATAAAAACCTTTTTGCCAAAAAGCTTTGCAACGAGTATCTGAAAAAGGTAATAATAAAGGCTTCTGTTACTCGTCTCATTTTGAAAAAGACTTCCCCCGCCAGAAATAAAAATATCACATCTCTTTATTGCTTTTATAACAGAATGAATCTTTTTTCTGTTGACAGACTCTACATTATAAAGCTTTGCTGTCAGCTCTGGTCTTGAGGATAATACAACTATATTTAAACTGCTATTACTCTCTCTTTCGTACTCTTTTAGCCTATCAACCAAAACCCTTAAGATTGCCTCATCACCAGTATTTAATTGTCCATAATATCCTGATATAACAATATTTTTCATTTGCTTTTCTCACCCAAAATTAAAATATTAGTTTTGAATAAAGCTCAAATTATTTGCAGAGAATAATTTATGGAAAACTCAAAAATCACATCAAACGGAGGTATTGAGTATGCCAGATAGAATCACCTGTAATGTATCTGATTGCATGTACTGGGAAAACAAAAAATGTACAGCACCATCAATTGAAGTCTCAGTGGATGGTGGTGGCTCTACAGCTCACGGCACAAAAGAAAAAACAAATTGCCACACATATACTTTAAGAAGATAAAATCCTATCTTTTGACCTCACTTCCATAAGGGCAGACCCTCATGCATATACCACAAACCTGCCCCCGCCCTATATACTTAAACTTTTCTTTCATATAGCTGCTACATGCATGGGGGTCTATCATATCATTTCTGTCAATTCCTAAATACCACGTGCTCCCATGTAGTGCCTGCGCTGGGCAGCTTATAACGCAGAGATTGCACTGACCACATTGAGGCTCTATTATATGATTTTGAATCTTTTCCTCCGGTTCATATGTTGTAAGTATTGTTCCAAGTCTTACCCTTGGACCAAATCTATTGTGAACAAAAAGGTTGTTTTTCCCTATAAACCCCATGCCAGACAAAACTGCTCCTATCTTGTGAGATAAAACCCCTGAAAAACCACTGTCTTTGCCATGGACGCTTTGGGATGCTGCAACGCTTATTGCAAAATAGCCTTTTGACTCCAAAAATAATACTCCTTTTAATGTCAAAAGGTCAATGAGGTTATTTACTGCCTTGTAATGGTGGTAATATGTAAATGTGGGTGAATCCACAATTTCATTTACAATAGCGTCAGAAAGCCTCACAACCACAGTTATGCAGGTTTTAAACATTTTTAGCTCAGTTGGAAGGTATTCATGTATATTTGAAATACCAACGTCACTTGCCCCTTCTTTAATTAGCATTTCCTTTAATTCTTTTAAGATCATATTGAAAATCACTCTCTTCTCTAAAATATAAAATCAAGTACTTCCTCTATATTTGACATTGCATATATCTTCATCCCAAAATCTGAGGACAGATTTTCGAAGTTCCTTTTTGGAATTATTGCCTTTTCAAACCCAAGTTTTTTGGCCTCATTTAATCTTTTTTCAATGTTACTTACTGCTCTAATCTCGCCGGTTAAGCCCACTTCACCTATTAATACATTATCTCCAATTGGTATGCCCTTATAACTTGAGGCAATCGCACACACAATTGCAAGGTCAGCCGCTGGCTCTGTAACCTTAAATCCACCTGCAACATTTACATATATATCCTGAACATTCAAAGGAAGACCAACCTTTTTTTCAAGCACTGCGCAAAGCATTACACATCTGTTATAATCAATCCCCGTCACAGTTCTTCGTGGTGTACCAAAAGATGTCGGGGTGGTCAGTGCCTGAATCTCCAATAAAATAGCGCGCGTCCCTTCGATTGCAGAGTAAATAGCAACTCCTTCTACATTGTAGCTACTCTCTAAAAAAAGACTTGAAGGATTTTTTACCTCAACAAGCCCGCTATCGGTCATCTCAAATATCCCAAGCTGGTTTGTTGGTCCAAATCGATTCTTGTAAGCTCTTATAATTCTAAATGTATTAAATCGCTCACCTTCAAAATATAAAACACAGTCAACCATATGCTCTAAAACCCTTGGCCCGGCAATAAGTCCGTCTTTTGTAACATGTCCAACAATTACAATTGTAATTTTTAAGCTTTTTGCCAGTTTCAAAAGTTTCATTGTCACATCTCTAACCTGTGTAACACTTCCCGGAGCTGATTGATTATCCGGAAGATACATTGTTTGAATTGAATCTATTATGATAAACTCTGGTTTTAGTTCCAAAATCAGTTTTTCAACAAGGTCAAAGTTTGTCTCACATAAAATATCAATATCACCATCTATTTTTAGCCTCTGGGCTCGTAGTTTTAACTGGTTTGCCCCTTCTTCACCTGAGACATACAATACCTTCATCCTCTTGCTCAATATACTTCCAACCTGCAAAAGCAAAGTTGACTTCCCTATCCCTGGCTCACCGCCAAGCAAAATCAGCTCACCTTTGACAAAACCTCCACCAAGGACACTGTCAAGCTCATCAATTCCACATAAAAACCTCTCTTCTTCTGTTGCGACATCTGAGAGCTTTAAAGGTCTCAAATTACTCTGTTGAGGTTTTGTAATCTCTTTTTTCTTATCCTCTACGTATTCTCCCACAAACGTGTCCCAACTTGAGCAATTTGGACATCTTCCAAGCCACTTTGAAGTCTTGTAGCCACATTCTTGACAGACATAAACCATTTTCAATTCAAATCACCTTTTCTTCAAATCCATACGATATATTTTTATCATATTTTCACCTATTAATAAAGAGTTATGATATAATCTAATTGATGGGTATGGTAAAAATGAGGAGGTTTGTTTTTAGAAAATGAAGGTCTTGCATTTAATAAGTGGTGGGGATACTGGGGGCGCAAAAACACATATTATAAATCTCTGCTCAAAATTGAAATATCTGGTTAAACTAAAAATAATTTGCTTTATGTATGGACCGTTTTATGATGAGGTAAAAAACGCCTCAATTGACATAGATGTTATACCGCAGCGTTCACGATTTGATTTGAGTGTTGTTGACAAGCTTTATCATCTTATAGAAGAGGAAGGATATGATATAATTCACTGCCATGGGGCGAGGGCAAACTTTATCGGAATGTTTCTCAAAAGGAAGGTCAAAAACATACCTTTTATAACAACAATACATAGTGACTTTGACTTGGATTTTCAGGACGTGTTTTATAAAAGGATTATTTTTTCGTACTTGAACAAGGTCTCACTAAAAAGGTTTGACTATTTTATTTCTGTTGGATCTGCCTTAATCAGCAAGATTAAAAGTTTAGGAATAGATGAAGAAAGAATCTTTCTTTTATATAACGGATTTGACTTTGCCAAAGAGATAAGTTTTGAAGAAAAAGATACGTTTTTGACAAGATACATCGACAAATCCCTGTATCAATCTAAAACAATTGTGGGAAACTTAAGTAGGTTATACAAAGTAAAGGGATTGGACGTTTTTATCAAAGCTGCACACTTGGTAGTAAAAAACAATCCTGATGTAATATTCTTAATTGGCGGTAGCGGACCTCAAAAAGAGTTTCTTGAAGATATGATAAATAAGTTTAAATTAAACAACAAGGTTTTTTTGCTTGGGAATATAAAAAATCCATATGATTTTTTCAATGCAATAGATATAAATGTAATTAGTTCATATTCAGAGACATTCCCATACTCAATCTTAGAGGCAACAGCTCTCGAAAAATGCTGTATTTCAAGTAGAGTAGGTTCTGTCCCTGACTTGATTGAAGATGGTGAAAATGGCTTTTTGTTCGAGGTAGGAGATTATAAAGAACTTTCTAAAAAAATAGAAACTCTTTTAAATAACAAAGAACTTATTACAACTTTTGGCAAAAGACTTTCTCAAAAAGCAAAAGAAAAGTTTTCTGCTGAGAACATGGCAAAAACGCAATTTGAGATTTACAAAAAGATTATACAAAAAATTTAAAGGGCTACCTTTGCAAGAAATTTTTTATCAGGCAGGTAGCCCTTTTGATTTTTGGTGTTTTTAAAAACCTCTAAATCCTTACATTTCTTTCTTTACTGCTAATTCTGATAACCTCACTTACCTCTGAGACAAATATCTTACCATCACCTGGGTTGCCAGTTGAGCAGCACTCCAGAATAATGTCAATAACCTTTTCAAACTTCTCATCGCTTACAACAATCATCACAAGAACTTTCGGAAGAAGATCAACGGTATAGCTTCCAGCTCTCCACTGCAGGGTAATGCCACGCTGTATACCTCTTCCTTTTACTCTCATAACTGTCATGCCATAGATTCCTTCTTTTTCTAAGCACTCCTTGAGGTCATTGAGTTTTTCTTCCCTGATAATAGCTTCAATCTTTTTCATTTCAAAACACCCCCAAAATTAAATTCCGCCATAAGCTTCTTCGCCATGCTGGGATATGTCAAGACCAACTGTCTCCTCTTCATATGTCACAGCAAGCCCAACTGTCTTGTCAAGAATTTTCGCTATTATAAATGTAATTACAAATGAAAAAGCCCACACAACAGCTACAGAAAGTATCTGTACCACAAATAACTGAAAGTTTCCAAATATCAAACCATCATTTCCGCCAGGGTTTACCGCCTTGCTTGCAAATATGCCTGTCGCAAGCGCCCCCCAAGTTCCACCCATGCCATGGCATGCCCATACATCCAAAGTCTCATCAAGCTTTAATCTTTCGCGAAGTCTTATAAAGTAGAATGAGATTACAGATGCAACTGCACCTATTACAATTGCTGAAAGAGCATTTACATAACCTGATGCAGGTGTTATTGCAACAAGTCCAACAATCGCACCTGTTGCAATTCCAATTGCACTTGGTTTTTTGTAAAGCCAGCTTATAATCATCCAGGAAACTGCTGCAGAAGCAGCAGCTACATTTGTTACAACAAATGC